>NZ_DJDM01000007.1:0-120123 GCF_002431085.1 Empedobacter sp. UBA5924 | reverse complement strand
ATTTTCAAATCTAAAGGAACCTGTTTCAGAATCTCACGAGATGCGAACCTGAAATAAATTCTACTTGACATTTTGTAATTAAATGATTTTACTAAATAAAGCTGATAAATTAAAATATTGTAATTTTAGAAAAAATAAATATGGACAATAGGTCTATTATAAGTAAATATAAAGATTTACATAATGAAGTTTTAAGTGATTTTTCAATTAAATGGAATCCTGAAAAATCTAAAAATTTTAAATCAGATGTTATTAAATTCTTTTACTTTGAAAAAGAATTTGATTGGAATATATTATTAAATGCTCTATACGTAATTGATGACACAGAATACGCCAAGAAAAATTACTTAAAATTTAAATTATCTGGACCTACTAAAATACTAGATATAGGAGAACAATACCTGAGGCTTTACGGAATTTTAAATGCTGTTTATCAACAACAATTAGCAATAATTAACTTAATTGAGATTCATAAAATTCCACACAAATCCAAAATAGTTAATGATTTAAAAAAGTATAAAATAATTGAATTAAGAAATAAAATTGGTGCTCACTCTACGAATTACATAAGCAATGACTCTAAAGATTTTGATGTTTACGAAATTTCACGGGTTGATTTAGAAAATGATAAAATTCTATTAATAAAAAATCAAGATATTGATGAATCTTATGATCTTGAATCTCTATTATGTGAGTTTGATTATGAGATTCAAAGAATATATTCAATAATATTAAACAAATTTCTCAAGAAAAAGAATATAACTAAATATCTAACTATTTTGGATAATATAGATTTTGAAAAAGATGGAGGATTGTTGATAGGAGACATAAAAATATTCAAGCATAAATAAAAACCTCCGCTCAATAACTTGAGTGGAGGTTTCTTTTTTCGCATATTTAGTAAAGTCTATATATCGTCAAAATCGATATTGGTAAAAGATTCTACTTTCGTTTCCTCTTTACTCACAACTTTATTTTTTGGATCAAAATCTTTCTGATGTCTTTCCGAAATTACCTCTTGTCCTTTTTGTGCAAAAACAAAATCCGTCGTTTCGTCTAACATTTCCTTGAAACTTTCAAAATCTTCTTTGTACAAGTAGATTTTATGTTTTTTGTAATACACATTTCCATCGTCCTGCGTATTTTTTTTACTTTCTGTAATCGTCAAGTAATAATCACCTGCTCTTGTTTCGCGAACATCGAAGAAATAAGTTCTTCTCCCAGCCCTTAATACCTTTGAAAAGACTCCTTCTGCATCCACCTTTTCTTGGTTTTCAAAATCATTCATAAGTCTAAATAGAGTTTAATTGTTAAATGTTTCCTAACAAATCTAAAAAAAATTAAGAAAACAACAACATTTTAAGCAAATATTTTCTATTATTTTATTAAATCTCTATTAATAAACTTAATCTAGCAGTTGTTTATTGTACAATTCATAATAATAACCATGCTTATTTAATAATTCACTGTTCGAACCATTTTCTAAAACATGACCATCTTCTAAAACCAAAATCTGATCAGCACGTTTTGCAGAAGATACACGATGCGTAATAATGATGGTCGTTTTACCATTAATTTCAGAAGATAAATTATTTAAGATTTGTTCTTCTGTTTCGGTATCTACAGCTGACAAACTATCATCAAATATTAATATTTTCGGATCATTCACCAAAGCACGAGCTATAGAAACACGTTGTTTTTGACCACCAGAAAGTGTCACTCCACGTTCTCCAACAACTGTTTCATAACGTTCTTTAAATCGATCAATATTATCATGAACAACCGCTTTCTTCGCAAAAACTTCAGCAGTTTGTTCATCAGTATCATCAGAACCAAACAAAATATTATTGGTTAACGAATCCGAGAAAAGGAAAGCTTCTTGCGGTACATAACCAATTTCTTCTCGAATAGATTCTACATTAATATCATGAATATTTTTACCATCAATCAAAATTTCACCAGAAGTCGGTTCCAGCGAACGCGCAACCAACAAAGCAATTGTCGATTTTCCTGAACCTGTTTTTCCAAGAATCGCTAAAGTTTCACCTTTATTAATTTTGAACGAAACATTATCCAACGCTTTAATTCCTGTGTTTTCGTAGATATACGTCACATTCTTAAATTCAATTGTACCTTCTACTTCGTGATTCACTAATTGTTTTTCTTTTACATCAGTTTCGGCATTCAAAAATTCGTTGATACGAAACATCGACGCTTCTGCACGCTGTACAACCATCGTAATCCAACCCAACGAAGTAAATGGCCAAATTAACATATTTAGGTAAAGGAAAAATTGAGCAATAGAACCAATATCCATTGTTCCTTCTATATATTTTACTCCTCCCAAATACAAAATCACCAAATTACTCACTCCAACTACAACAACCATCAATGGGCCAAAAGCAGCTTGAATTTGAGCTAAATTAAGCGCACGTTTCTGATATTCATCTGCTTCAACTTCGTATTTAGATTTTATAAATTCTTCTGAGTTGAATGATTTTATCACGCGAATCCCAGCAAAAGTATCTTGCACAGACGACGAAATCGTAGATTGTTGTTCTTGTACGCGCTTACTTTTCTTGTTAATATTTCGTGCAACATTATAAATTAACAATGATAAAATAGGCAAAGGAGCCAATGTATAAAGCGTTAATTGCTTATCAATTTGCAACATAAAATACGCAATAATCACAACTCGCGATACCAAATCAATTGGATACATAATTCCAGGGCCAAGATACATGCGTACCAATCCGACATCTTCGGTAATCCGATTCATCAAATCGCCCGTTTTGTGTTTTTTGTAAAAGGACAACGATAATTTTTGATACTTATCGTAAATCACATTTTTCAAATCGAACTCAATATAACGCGACGCCACAATAATCATTTGTCGTGTACCAACCGTCAAAACTCCTCCCAAAACTTTAAAAAAGAAAAAAGCCAAACTGGCATACATCAAACCATCTTTCAAAAGATCGAGGTTATCTGTTCCTTCTTTCTTAAAATTTCGTAGCAATTCTTCAACTGTATTAATCGCTTCTCTAATATATGTAACGGAATAAACCTGCACCCAATTGGCACAAATCGTAAAAATGAAGCCCAAAAATATTCTCCATTTATACTTCCATAAAAATTTATTTAACTTTTGTAATGATTTCACAAAACAAAATTACATTCTTTTTTTTACCTTTGCATCAATTTATTAGACGTTATATCATTGAAATTATGTTGGGAAGAAGACAACTACGCGAAAAAGTAATGCAGAATATCTATGCTTACAATAGTTTAGGAACTGAAGGCGAAGAAAGAGCGGTCGAGAAAAATATGATGAAAAGTATCGATCAAATCTATGATTTGTACATTTATCTCCTAAATTTGATTAAAGTTCAAAAGGACATTGCAGAGCATAAAATTGAACTTGCAAAATCAAAAAACTTTCCAACCCAAGAAGATTTAAATCCAAATTTAAAATTTGTTCAGAATAAAATATTCAAAATTATTGAACAAAATCTTGAATTATCTCGTTATTCAAATGACAACAAATTTTTACTTTGGGATATTTATGATTCTTATCCAAACAATATCTTTAAAAATTTGACAGAAAGCGAATTGTACAAAACGTACATGAGCAGCGACAAACATTCTTTTGAAGAAGACAAAGAATTTATCTTGAACTTTTTCGTAGAATTTATTGCTGAATATGAAGATTTGCACGATTACTTAGAAGGAATTCAGATCACGTGGGCAGACGATGTACATATTGCAAATGCGATGGTACACACAACGATAAAATCGTTCCGTCAAAACAGTTCTCCGTTGATTTCTTTGTTCAAAGTTTACAAAGATTTAGATGACAAAAAATTTACTGAAGAATTATTCCGTAAAACTATTCGTCACCAAGTAGAAACAAGAAAAATCATTGACGAAAAAGCTCAAAACTGGGAATTAGATCGTATTGCGACAATCGATTTGATTATTTTAGAAATGGCTTTGACAGAATTTTTATATTTCTCAAATATTCCTGCAAAAGTTACAATCAACGAATATGTGGAATTAGCGAAGAGTTATTCGACAGAAAAATCGCGTGTTTTTGTTAACGGAATCTTAGATAAAACATTAAAAGAGTTAAAAGACAATAATAATTTACCAAAATACGGTAGAGGTTTATTATAATCACTATTTTTTCTTAATTTTGACTAAGACAAATAATTATAAAAATGAAAAGTAAATTATTTATTTTAGGTGCATTTGCATTATCATTCGCAATCAGCTCTTGTGGAGAGAAAAAAGCTAGCGACAATTTTACAGCAGAAGAAACAGCTCAACAAGCTGAAAATGTTGTAGATCCAGCTACAGCTCCAGTTTTAACATTAGCAGAAGCAAATCACGATTTTGGAGATGTAAAAGCTAACAATAAAGTAGAAACATATATCAAGTTCAAAAACGATGGTAAATCTCCATTAGTTATTCGCGATGCGTCTGCAACTTGTGGTTGTACCGTTCCTGAATTCCCTTCTACTCCAATTGCGGTAGGAGCTACAGATTCTATCAAAGTTGTTTACACAGCTGGAAACATGAACGGAAAACAACAAAAAACAGTAACTTTAGTAACAAACACAGTAAACGGTCACGAGAAATTTGATATTTCTGCAAACGTTGTTGGAGCTACTGCAAATGATCAAAATGCGCAACAAGCATTTGGACAATAAGTATTAAATCGATAAAATATAAAAATGATTCAAACAATCTTTTTACAAGCTGGTGCACAAGGCGGAGGAATGTCTATGCTTTTGATGTTCGGAGGAATGTTCGTAATTATGTACTTTTTCATGATTCGTCCTCAACAAAAGAAAGCGAAACAAGAAAAACAATTTCAAACGGATATCAAACGTGGTGATCAAGTTGTAACAACTTCTGGTATTCACGGGAAAATCAACGAAATTTATGACGACGCTGTTATCATCGAAACTGGAGCTGGAAAAATTAAATTCGAAAAAGCTGCAATTTCTCGCGAATTAACTGCTGCACGTTATTCAAAAACGACTGACAAATCAGAAAAAGCAGTTGAAGAAAAAAACTAAGTTTAAGGTTAACATATATTTAACTGATTGCCGGAGGAATTATTCTTCGGCATTTTTTTAACTTCAAACCATGAAAAACAACCAACCTTTTGTAGCAGGAATTACTGGCGGAATAGGCTCTGGCAAAAGTACAGCAGCAAAATTCTTCGAAGAATTAGGTATTCCGGTATATAATTCTGACACAAGAGCCAAAACGATTCAAAATGAAAACTCTGAAGTAAAAGTTAAAATTATTGCAGCTTTTGGTGAAGAAGCTTACAATGAAAATGGTTTGAATAAACCATATCTATCAAAACAAGTTTTTCAGAATAATGAAAAATTGAAGCTATTAAATTCAATTGTTCATCCAGCAGTTTTCCAAGATTTTGAAAATTGGAAAAAAGCTCAAAAATCGGATATTGTGATGAAAGAAGCTGCTATTTTAATAGAAAGTGGTAGTTATAAAGATTGCGATGTTGTGATAAGTGTAGTGGTTGATATAGAAACGCGAATTGCACGAACTATAGAAAGAGATGGTTTATCACGAGAAGAAATTCTTGCAAGAATAAACAATCAGATTTCGGACGAAGAACGAATTGCTAAATCAGATTTTATCATTGATAATAATGGCGATTTAGCTCACTTGAAAAATGAAGTGGAAGAAACGTTTATCAAAATCAAAAAAATGATTTAATCGTCCAAACTTTAACAAAAAGATAGAAATTAGAAAAGATTAAACTATTTTTAATCATTCAATAAAAAATAAATGAAAAAAGGATTTTATAAAATCTTAATCGTTATCATGAGTGTTGCCCTTATAGGATTGATAATCATTCAATTCTATTGGCTAAACTTAACAATTCAGAATGGTACAGACAGTTTTAACAACAACGTGTACCAAGCGATGAATTATACAACTGAAAAAATAAATAAAAACGAATTAGAACGCTATTATAAGAAATTCAATAATATACAATCAGATTTAAAGTCAAATAAAGATAAACCGCAAGTTGTAACCAATCAAGTCATCAAAGATTCGCTTGGTGTAACGTATGCTTATGTAACGCGTTATGTGGTCGAAAAATCGATGTTGCCGTCATCTGGAAAATACAATGATAGTTTGACGAAAGCGAATATTTATTCGCAGGAGCGAGTTTTCAAGATAGACAAAGATTCTTCTGCTAGAGGAATTCCGAATCTGAATCTGAATTTTGAGCACGCTTTACAAGACGGAACATTTACGCTGGAAAGCGCTGCGCGTTGGGATGCAGGCTCTACGCCGATCGACAAACGTGTGAATTATGCAATGTTAGATTCGATTTTGAAAAACGAATTACGTAACAGAGGAATTCATCAAGCAATGCCAATTTTGGCAGTTTTGAAAAAAGATTCGACAGAAACAAATGTCAAATCAAAAGATTTTGATCGCAATAAAATCGAATTTATGGTTCCGCTATTTTTGGACAGAAAGGATCATATCGAATATTATTTGGCAGCAAATTTTGTTAACCGAAATTTAGCCATTGTTGCGCCAACAGTTCCAGTTATTTCATTGACATTTATCTTAACCATGATTATTATTACGGTTTTCTCATTGTCAATTTATTACATGCAATTGCAACGCAAGAGTTCGGAAATTAAGACTGATTTTATCAATAATATGACGCACGAATTCAAAACGCCTATTGCAACCATTAATATTGCGTCTGATGCATTGCGTAACGAAAAAATATTTACTGATCCTGAAAAGGTGAAATATTATGCAGATTTGATCAAACAAGAGAACAAACGTATGAATGCTCACGTTGAGATGGTCTTACGAATGTCAAAGCTTGATCGCAATCAAATGGATATGAATTTTCAGGAAGTAAATTTGAATGGGATTGTACAAAAAAGTGTTGAGCCGATAAGATTTATTGTAGAAGAAAGAAATGGTACAATATTTGAAGAATACAACGCAGAACAATCATTTGTAAAAGGAGATCCGTTCCATTTAGAGAATATCGTTATTAATGTATTGGATAATGCTCGAAAATACTCTCCAAACACACCGGAGATTAGAGTAAAAACATACAACAAAGACAACAATTTTTTAATTGAAATTTCTGATAAAGGAATGGGAATGCCGCAAAACGTTCTGAAAAAAATATTTGAACAATTTTATAGAGAAGAAACGGGAAATATACACAATGTAAAAGGTCATGGACTTGGGTTGGCTTATGTCAAAAAAATCGTTCAGCTTCACGGTGGACAAGTTTGGGCAGAAAGTTCAGCAGGAAAAGGAAGTACTTTTTTCATTAAAATTCCTCTAAAATCATAGATCAATGAGTGATAAACAACGATTACTTTTAGTAGAAGATGATCCAAGCTTCGGAAGTGTATTAAAGGATTATTTGGTTATAAACGATTTTGACGTAACGCACGCAATCGATGGTGAAGACGGTCTTGCCAAATTTAAAGAAAGTGATTATGATCTATGCATCCTTGATGTAATGATGCCTAAAAAAGATGGTTTTACATTAGGAAAAGAGATCAAAGAACTAAAAAGTGAACAACCAATTATATTTTTAACAGCGAAAAACATGCGCGAGGATGTTTTGAATGGTTACAAAATTGGAGCAGACGACTATGTCTTAAAACCATTTGATTCGGAAGTTTTATTGTACAAAATAAAAGCTGTTTTACAACGTAATTCTGGTGAAGAAGAAAAATTTGAACAAGAAGATTTCAAAATTGGTAAGTTTACGTTCAATGCAAAATTGAGACAATTAATTTACGATGGTAAATCACAAAAACTTTCGCCAAAAGAAAACGAATTGTTGCGTTTATTAGCTGTTTACAAAAACGATTTAATGCCTCGTGAGATTGCCTTAACACGTATTTGGCACGATGATAATTACTTTACATCGCGTTCTATGGACGTATATATTGCAAAATTACGTAAGTATTTAAAGAAAGATCCTGCAGTAGAAATCGTGAATATTCACGGTGAAGGATTCCGACTTTTAATTCAGGAATAAGATTAATCTTTATAGAAAAAAACCTCAACATAGTTGAGGTTTTTTTGTGGTATTGTACCGTCATTTACAATAATACATTTCCAATTTTGATAGGTTTGATCTAAGACTGATTGTAGACATTCGTCCATATAAATAGACTGATTGTAGCAAGGAACAATAACCGAAATAAGAGGTTGTTGCATGATGTGTATATTAAGTGTTTCTAATTTAGCTGTTTACAATGTTACTTCATTTGTAAGAATATACAAGTTATTATTTGATGGCATTGCTCTTCTATTTTTTAAGCGTATTTATTTATCATTATTTATTTTATACGATAATTAAGATATTCTTAATGAAAAGTAGATTTACTAATTATAGCTTATGCTTTCTTATTTATAGGAATGTGGTGAGTGTATAGTGAAAAGGATGAAAGAGTTTAGCTTGTTCGTTGTCTTGTGTCACAATGGATATGCCGACAAAAGGAAAAATTGTTGATGAGTTTTGTTGTTCTTGTATTTGTGGTGATAATTTAATTTCTGCAAGTGGTGTAGCAAGGTTATCTATTGGAACATAGAAATTTTGAAAATTGATAAGATTTAACTCTAATTCTTCGGTGCAAACCAACCATCCTATACTGATTTCTAAAAAAGCGTTTGGGAATTTGGATTTGTGTTGAAATACTAGGCCTGCTTGTATTTTTAATTCATTTGTTTGGGCATTATATTCCACATAAAACGGGGATAGTTTGCACTTTTTGTTGAGTGAACGATGTTGTAATTTACCATTTTTGTAGGCTTCTACTAGTGCTGTGTACATGGTAGATTGATTGGTTTCTTTTTTTATAGTAGAAAAAAATGAAACCAATTGGTTGTGAAAAGTTCCGTCTTTTTGTTTCCAGTTGAATGGTAGTATGTGTTTCTTGAATGATGCGGAAAACATCGATAATTCTTTGAAACGTCTCTTAACTTCTATTGTATTTGGATGTTGTTGTGCTGAACTATTAACAAATCCGCCTGCATATTTTTTGACAAAAGATTTACCATTACGTTGAAAAAAAATTAAATTTCCTAATTTACCATTTATATTAAATTCATTATCTGTTTTAGCCATAAATTTACTATATTTAACTATTGAAAATCAATTAATTAAATTTAGCGAATTTATTTCTATTTTTCTCCTTTTTAATTATTTTTTACTTCTTCAACTGTATTCCTAAGTTATTTTTATAGTAGTTCTATGCTACCTCTGTGCTACCTTTATGTCGCCTCTAAGCCGACTTAAAGAGGAGGTTTGTTATAGGAATTTGTGATGATACTTCATGTATATTAGCTATAATGATGCTGAATAAATTTGTGGATTGCTTAATTTTGATTTTGATTTGTTTTATACAAACAGATTGTTTAGTGTTTCTTGCTAAATGTAGATTAGTAGAGGTTAGCTATTAGGTTTTGTTGTAAAGTAAAGTTGTTACCGATTAATATGAGCTTTTTCTAATTATAGGTATTTATATCCTTTAAATAGTCCTAATTTATATAGTAATTTTAGTAATCTTGATTTTTTTAGTAACTCTAATTTAGTAGAAATGTTGTCATTTCCATTTTATTAGTTTTAAAGATGTTCTAAAGCCAATATCTTTAATATAATTTATATACGAAATATCAAACGTTGAGTATTTCAAAATAAAAAAAATATGATTTTTAATTCTTTTATGAATTAGTTTCTTTTGTGAATTATTTAGCTTTTTTTTTAAAGTTTCTTTAATTTGCTAACCTCCTTATTATTAATATTTATAAGATTTGAATGATTTTTTGCTAACTGTGAATATATTCGGAAAAAGTATAAACGGCAGTAATCTGATTGATATAATAAACTGGGATATTGTTGATAGCAAAGCTAAAAATTAAAAGTACCACCAATAGAAATGGAAAGTAGAGAAAATTAATATCTAAATTAACACCGAAATAAATTAAAAAGACGACTAACAAAATAAGTTTCAATCCTAGATTGAAACTTATTTTATACATACCAGCCATTAGAAGCGCTTCTTTAGGGAAATTAATTTTAGAAATAATTCCCTTTCCTGCGTTTACAGAAACCATAGAGCTTTGAACTGTATCAGCAAATACACTCCATAAAATTGTACCAATCACAACAAACAAAGGATAAGGAATACCAACTCCTTGTACTGAAACAACACCTGATCCATTTAAAAACAGCCACACTAATTAGTTAATAATAACTGGAGCAAATGCCAAAAAATACCCAAATAAGACTGTCTATACTGTGCTTGTATGTCCCTTTTAGCCATCTGAAAAGCTAAAAAGTGAGAATTTGATATATCTTTAAATATATTTTTTAATTCCTTGAGGAAATGTGTTTTTTTTGTCAGAAGAGTAAACTACTGTTTTTAAACTCATAAAAACTTTTTAGGTTAAGGTTTTAAGTTTATAGATTAATTTCTTCATTAACCTATAAAACCCTTTTTTAATTATATTGTTTTTCGTAATAATTTTGGTAATCACCAGACGTCACATTGTCTAGCCATTCTTGGTTCTCTAAAAACCAATCGATAGTTAGACTCAAACCTTGCTCAAAAGTCACACTTGGTTTCCAGCCTAATTCTTCGTTGATTTTAGTCGCATCAATTGCATAACGCAAATCGTGTCCTGGACGATCTTTCACAAATGTGATTAATTGTTCTGAAGTTCCTGCTTCTTTACCCAATTTTTCGTCCATTTGCTTGCACAATTCTTTTACCAAATCGATGTTTTTCCATTCGTTGAAACCTCCTACATTATAAGAACCTCCATTTTTTCCTTCGTGGAAAACTAAATCAATCGCTTTTGCATGATCGATCACAAATAACCAATCGCGTGTATATTTTCCATCTCCATAAATTGGAAGTGGATTTCCATTCAAAATATTATGAATACACAACGGAATTAATTTTTCTGGAAAATGATTTGGTCCGTAATTGTTTGAGCAATTTGTCATTACAATTGGTAAACCATACGTATCATGATATGCTCTCACAAAATGATCTGAAGATGCTTTTGATGCCGAATAAGGCGAATGTGGATCATAAGAAGTTTCTTCTGTAAAAAAACCTTCGTCTCCCAAAGCACCAAACACCTCATCTGTCGAAACATGATGAAAACGTTTCCCCTCAAAATTATCTTTCCAAATATGTTTTGCAGCATTCAATAAATTAACTGTTCCAATCACATTGGTCATCACAAATTCTAATGGATTCGTAATCGAACGATCCACATGCGATTCGGCAGCTAAATGAATGACACCATCGGGTTGATAGTGTTCAAAAATTTCTAAAATATGTTTTGCATCAACAATGTCCGCTTTTACAAATTCGTAATTTGGATACGATTCGATATCTTTCAAATTCTCCAAATTCCCAGCATATGTCAACGCATCAAGGTTGATAATCTTCATTTCAGGATATTTTAAGACAAATTCTCTTACAACGTGAGAACCGATAAATCCAGCTCCACCTGTAATTAAAATAGTTTTCATAGTATTTTATAGTTGTTATTTTTAATCGTTTCCAAACAAATCTCGGGTATAAACTTTCTCTTTCACGTCAGCTAATTCAGGTGCATTTCGATTCGAGATAATCACATCACATTCTTGTTTAAAAGCTTCAAAATCATTCATCACTTTCGATCCAAAGAAAGAATCTTCTTTCAGAACCGGTTCATAAACCACCACTTCAATTCCTTTTGCTTTAATACGTTTCATTACTCCTTGAATTGCTGATGCTCTAAAATTATCCGAACCTGACTTCATAATCAAGCGATAAACACCAACTTTTTTAGGATTTTTTGCGATGATAGAATCTGCAATAAAATCTTTTCGCGTTCTGTTTGCGTCAACAATTGCTTGAATAATATTATTCGGAACTGCATCATAATTAGCCAATAATTGCTTCGTATCTTTTGGCAAACAATATCCACCATAACCAAACGATGGATTGTTGTAATGTGAACCGATACGAGGATCTAAGCCAACTCCTTCGATAATTTGTTTACTATCCAAGTTGAATGTTTGTGCATAGCTATCTAACTCATTAAAATAAGCGACACGCAAAGCTAAATAGGTATTCGAAAATAATTTGATTGCTTCTGCTTCTGTTGAATGAGTAAACAACGTCGGAATATCTTTCTTAATTGCTCCTTCTTTTAACAAATTCGCAAAAACTTCTGCTCTTTCACTTTGTTCACCGATAATAATTCTTGATGGATACAAATTGTCGTATAAAGCTTTTCCTTCTCGCAAAAATTCAGGAGAAAAAATAATATTTTGATATTCTAATCGTGATTTTAAATCTTCAACAAAACCAACCGGAACAGTCGATTTTATAATAACTACAGCATTCGGATTATATTGTTTGACATCTTTTATAACCGATTCTACGCTTGATGTATTAAAATAATTTGTTTTTGGATCGTAGTCCGTAGGCGTTGCAACAATCACATATTCTGCATTTGCATACGCAGTTTCTTTGTCTAAAGTCGCAAGAAAATTAAGCTCCTTATTCTGCAAAAAATCTATAATTTCTTTATCTTCAATTGGAGATTTTTTTGCATTGAGCATTGCAATCTTTTCTGGAACAACATCTAATGCCACTACCTCATTATGCTGAGCTAATAAAATTGCGTTAGACAGACCAACATAGCCTGTTCCCACTATTGCTATTTTCATTTATGGTTATTTAAAATTAGTTTAAGAGAACAAATTTAGTAAAATTCTCTCAATTCGTACACCAATTTACTAAAAATGAGCAAATAGACAAGTATATTTACGTTTATAAAATTGTAAAAATTGTTATTTCATTTTCAACGAACCGTTTATCTTGTTCTTCATTTGTCAAACTGTAAAAAATATCAGTCAAAATTAGTTCTGTTTTAATATTCAAATTAACTTTACAAAAGTTAAAAATATAAACGTAATGTCTGTAAATAAAGAAATCAAACGTATCACTACCGAAACTGTGCGTAACATGAAATTTACCGGAGAAAAAATTTCGATGTTAACGGCTTACGATTTTACAATCGCTTCGCTTGTAGATGCGGCTGGAACTGAAGTTATTTTGGTTGGTGATTCTGCTGCTAATGTAATGGCTGGTCACGAAACTACTTTGCCAATTACTTTGGATCAAATGATTTACCATGCTCAATGTGTCGTTCGTGGTGCTAAACGCGCTTTGGTTGTCGTTGATTTACCTTTCGGAACTTATCAATCTGATCCGCAAAAAGCCTTAGAATCTTCTGTTCGAATCATGAAAGAATCTGGTGCACATGCGATCAAATTAGAAGGTGGAAAAGAAATCGAAGAATCTATTCGTCGTATCGTAAATGCTGGTATTCCTGTTATGGGACATTTAGGTCTTACGCCACAATCTATTTACCAATTTGGTTCGTATAAAGTACGTGCAAAAGAAGATGCGGAAGCAGAAAAATTAATTAGTGATGCTAAATTATTAGAAGAATTAGGATGTTTTTCATTAGTAATGGAAAAAATTCCAGCCGATTTAGCTGCTAAAGCAACAGCCTCTGTTAATATTCCAACAATCGGAATTGGTGCAGGTGCAGGTTGCGACGGTCAAGTTTTAGTTGTACATGATATGTTGGGATTAAACAACGAATTCAAACCAAAATTTGTTCGTAAATATTTAAACTTAGAAGATCAAATTCACCAAGCAATTGGACAATATGTTGCGGATGTAAAATCGGGCGACTTTCCAAATGCGAATGAACAATATTAAATAAGTCATGAGTAATAAGTTTTGAGTAGTGAGTTTTTCAATAACAACTTGAGGAAATTCTAACTCAAAACTTTTATCTCACCACTCAAAACTCACTCATGAATCCAAAAATTTTATTCGAAGATAATCATTTGTTAATCATCAACAAAAAAGCAGGTGAATTAGCACAAGGAGACGAAACAGGCGATATTCCGCTTATCGATAGTCTGAAGAACTATATAAAAGACCGCGATAACAAACCTGGAAATGTTTTCTTAGGATTAGTTCACCGTTTGGATCGTCCAACTTCTGGTGTGTTGATTTTTGCTAAAACTTCGAAAGCCTTAACGCGTATGAACGAAATGTTTCAGAAACGAAACATTGACAAAGTTTATCGCGCGATTGTACAGAGTAAACCTCCAAAAGACTTCGAAAGATTGGAACATTATCTAAAGAAAAATCCAAAAAATAATAAAACAACGGTTTATTCTAAACCAACGCCTGATGCTAAAAAAGCAATTTTAGAATACACCTATTTAGGCGCTTTGGATACTTTTCATTGTGTCGAAGTGAAGTTATTTACAGGTCGTTCGCATCAAATTCGCGCACAACTTTCTTCGGTTGGTTGTCCTATCAAAGGCGATTTGAAATACGGTGCTAAACGTTCTAATCCTGATGGAAGCATTTGTTTACATGCGCATCGCATTACATTTGAGCATCCTGTAAAAAAAGAAGAAATAACAATCGTAGCTCCAGTGCCGAAAGATGTAATTTGGCAAGCAACGAACAAATTTAATTCGTAAATTTGTCGCTTATTTGTTTGTCGAATGAACAGCATTTTTTATTTCATAATTTTTCAAATTTCGCGTTTACCTCTTTCGGTTTTATACAGATTTTCGGATTTTTTGTTCTTTCTGTTGTACACAGTTATTGGTTATAGAAGACGTGTCATTAGAACAAATTTAGAAAACTCTTTTCCCGAAAAATCTCAGGAAGAAATCAAAACTATTCACAAGAAATTCTATGCTAATTTTTGTGATTATTTGGTTGAAACCTTAAAAAGTTTTTCTATTTCTCAAGAAGAATTGGACAAACGATTTACATATTCTAATCTCGACATTTTTAATGAAATAAAAAATGAAAAACGAGATGTCATGATGATGTGTGGGCATATTTTCAATTGGGAATGGTTTATTGGAACGGTAAAACATTTACCAACAAAAGAAAGTTCAGCGGTTTATCATAAAATTCGAAATCCTTTTTGGAACGATAAAATCAATGCTATGCGTGGTCGTTTTGGCACAAAAGCGTTGGACATGAAAGATGTGTTGCGTTTTATGATGAAAACTCCAAATGATGGAGAATTAGCGTATTTATTTGTTGCTGATCAAAGTCCAAAACAATCAGCTGTTCACTATTTTATTGATTTCCTCAATCAGAGAACTCCCGTTTTTAATGGTTTTGATAAAATTGCACGCCGCAAAGATATGGCTGTTGTCTTTTGTCAAACCGAAAAGATAAAACGCGGTCATTATCACACAACTTTTATTCGACTACAACCTCAACAAGATAAATTTGAAGAAAATGAAATTGTTCATCAATTTTTTCATCATTTAGAACAAACCATTCAACAACATCCAGATAATTGGCTTTGGAGCCACAAACGTTGGAAATATGCCGATTTGTAATTTTAAATATTCATGAAAACAGCAATTGCAATCCTAAATTGGAATGGCGAAAAATTATTGCCTCAATTTTTACCTTCAGTTATTAACAATTCTAAAAATGCAACAATTTATGTAATTGATAATGCGTCGACTGACAATTCAATCGAATTGTTGACAACTCAGTTTCCTTCTGTCAAAATCATTCAGAACAAAGGAAATTATGGTTTTGCACAAGGCTATAACGAAGGTTTAAAACAAATTGATGTAGAATATTTCTGTTTATTAAATTCGGATGTCGAAGTAACTGAGAATTGGATAGAACCAATTGAAAAGTTATTCGATAATAATTCTGATATTGCGGCTATTCAACCCAAAATATTAGACTACAAAAACAAAGAATATTTTGAATATGCTGGTGCCGGAGGAGGTTTCATCGATAAGTTTGGTTATCCATTTTGTCGCGGACGTGTTTTTTCAACTTTAGAAAAAGATAACGGACAATATAATGATTCCACACAAATTTTTTGGGCAACTGGCGCAAGCTTATTTATTCGAAAAAAAGATTTCTTTGAACAAAATGGTTTTGACGAAGAATTCTTTGCACACATGGAAGAAATCGACTTGTGTTGGCGATTAAACAATACTGGACGAAAAATTTATTATTGTGGAGAATCGACTGTTTATCATTTGGGCGGTGCAACTTTGGATAAAGCCAATCCAAAAAAATGGTATCTAAATTACCGAAATAGTTTGTGGATGATGCTTAAAAATCTACCTGCAAACAAACTTTTTCCAATGCTTTTCACACGTCTTTCCATGGATGGAATTGCCGCTGTTGCCTTTTTACCAAAACAAGGACTTCCACATGTTTGGGCCGTTTTCTTATCGCATATGCATTTTTATTTTGGCTTTATAAAAATGTATAAAAAACGTCAAAAGCATCAAATTAAAAACTATTCTGATAAAGAATTATTGCCTTTTCAGTATTTTATCAAAAAACGTCAATACTTTAAGGATTTGAAATAATCAGTCATCAAATATTAAATCATTTCTTAAAATTTCTATAATTTTTTTAATTCTATTATTGTAGAATATAAAAATATTACTATCATTGTACAACAAATCAAACTACAATGAAAAAATTATTTACATTATTTACTTATTGCGTTCTACTTACAACTTCGTCTTTTGCACAAAAACTTGAAGTGAATTATCAAGAAATTGTAAAAGTAAATGCAGAAGAATTTAAAGGTTCTGTAAAATTTTCTACAAATGGTAAAGAAAGCCAAATTCCGACTGATGTCTACAATGACATGATTAAGAATATGCAAGAACCAAAAGATTTTATCTTAACAATCAATGAAAACGAATCGTCTTACAATAAAGTTGAAAAAATAGATAATCAACAAGGAGGAAACGGAATGAGAGTTTCGATGAGTTTTGGAGATTCAGGAAATGGGTTGTTCAAGAATTTGAATACAAAAGAATATTTGAAAAGTGTAAAATCATTTGACAAAACTTATACAATAAAAGATAAATTAACTGAATACAAATGGCAATTGACACGCGAAACAAAGAAATTAATTGGTTTTGATGTCAAAAAAGCAATCGCAATTGTGGATAGCACAACAACTGTAACTGCATGGTATACTCCAAGTATTGCGATAAAAGATGGACCTGGAGTTTACAATGGTTTACCCGGGTTGATATTAGAAGTAGAAATCAAAAATTCAAAAAATAAAGGAATAGAAAGCAGTATTATTCGCGCAACAGAAGTCAAAGAAATCCCAAACCTCAAACCAATCGAAAAACCAAAAGATAAGAATACAATCACCAACGAAGAATATAAAGCGTTGAGTGCAAAAGCCATGGAAAGATTAAAACAGATGAGTTCTGAAGGTGTGAGTAAGGATTAAAGAAAATATTTTTTATCAATCGTTAAACATTTCATACAATTTCTTGTCTAAGAACTATAAGCACATTTAAAATGAAAAAAATAATTTCAGTTTTTGTTTTACTATTTAGTTTTTCGGCCTTTGCGCAACAAGAAAAAGTAGAAGTTTCGTACACAACACGTATCATTTTACCAGACGATTTTACGTTTCAACCTCCTAGTGGTGGTAATGGACGTACGATGCCAAAAGAAATGCAAGAGCAATTCAAGAAAAACATTCAAGAGCCGCAAGAAGCTAAGTTGACTATTTTGGGAGACGAATCCTTGTATAAAATGGTTGAAAAAATATCAAATGATCAAAGTCAAGGATTACGAGGTCCACGTGGTGGCGGGATGCGAATGATGTCGATGAATGGAGATAATATTTATAAAAATAGTACAAATCATTTGCTATTAAAAGAGCAAAGCATGATGGGAAAAAACTATGTTGTAAAAGATTCTTTGCAAAATTATGATTGGAAATTAACACGAGAAACAAAAACAATCTTAGGGAATGAAGCTAAAAAAGCAACTGCTATTATCGATAGCGTTCAGACAACAGTTTGGTACATTCCAACATTAAAATATAAAACTGGTCCAGAAAATTATTGGGGATTACCAGGTTTGATTGCAGAAGTACAAACAGAAATTAACAGAGGCATGTTTAAAGGCTCTAAAATTATTTCTTTGACGGATATCAAAACATCAACGAATTCAAAACCAATCGAAAAACCAAAAGATAAAGGTGCTATTTCGCAAACAGAATTTGATAAATTGATGCAAGAACAACGCTCACGTTTTGAAGAAATGCGAAATTCTGGCGTAAATAAACGAGATTAAGGTTTCTTAAAATTCGATTAATTTTCATAAAAAATTGGTTCAATTTCATATTATAAAACTTATATTTAATTCTAAATTAATCTTAAGAAATAAAATACTATGAAAGCTTTAATCATCGTAGATATGCAATACGATTTTTTACCAGAAGGTTCCTTAGCTGTGAATGATGGAGATAAAATTATCGAACGCATAAACAAATTACAAGAAAAGTATGATGTTGTTGTGGCAACGCAAGATTGGCATCCTGCAAATCACAAAAGTTTTGCTTCTCAACATACAGATAAACAACCTTTTGATGTAATCGAATTAGGTGGAAATCGTCAGGTTTTGTGGCCAGATCATTGTGTACAAGGCACTAAAGGAGCAGAAATACACAAAGATATCAAGCAAAATAAAATAAGTGCAATCATCCGAAAAGGTATGAATCCAGAAGTTGATTCGTATAGTGCTTTTTTTGATGTGAATAAAAAGAATCCAACAGGGCTAAATGGATTCTTAAAAGATCATAATATAACGAGTGTATACATTTGCGGCTTAGCAGCAGATTATTGTGTATATTACACAGCAAAAGATGCTTTAGCATTGGGATATACAACATATATTTTAGAAGGAACAACAAAGGCTATTAACCAAGAACTTTTTGATGAATTGAAAGAAGATTTTATCAAAAAAGGAGGAAATGTCTCGACGTATTTATTATAATATTATCAATAAATCGCTAGATAAAAATGTCATTTGAAAATCCTTAACTTTTTGAATGACATTTTATTTTTTAAATAAATTCAAAAATTATCTGTAACATTAGTCTACAAAAGCAGACTAATTAGACAAATACAACAATTATGAAAAAAGCAATCTTAACATTTGCCTTAGGAATTATTACAGCTACAATTTCTATCGCGCAAGACAATAAAACACAAAATATCGATGCAACTTATGTAATGGAAGTTAAAATGGACTACGAAAAAACCATGAAAACTATTCCAGAAGCATACAGAGCTCAAGTTGGAGGAATGCTAAAAGCTGAAATTGATGCAGGAATTTTTATGACTTACTTCTTTAAAAGTAATTCCAAAAATTCAACATTTACATTAGAAGAAAAAGTAAATAACGGACAAGGTGGATTAGGAATAATTGCTCAACAAATGGCTGCAATGGATAATAAACCAACTTATAAAGACTTTACTGTAACTCCAAATTTGTATTACAAAGAAGTTGATATGGGTGTAAAACAATATTTGATTAAAGATCAAATTCCAGATTACAAATGGAAAATCTCGCGTGAAAAAACTGATATAGCTGGTTACAAAGCGACAAAAGCAGAAGGCGTTATGATGGATTCTATTCCTGTGACAGCTTGGTATGCGCCAGAAATCCCTATAAAAGATGGACCAACTTCATTAGCTGGATTGCCAGGTTTGATTATAAAAGCTGAGTTTGAAATGAATGGAGCTAAATTAATTTACACATTGAAAGATTTAAAAATTTCTGAAAAAGAATTGAAAATTGCTTTACCTACAAAAGGAGAAGTTGTTACACAAGATCAATTTATGAAAATCGTAATGGATATTCAGAAAAAAATGCAAGAACAAATGAATGGAGGTCTAGACACTAAATAATTCATTCAAAACATATAAAAACACATCTGTTTCTAACACATAAACAGATGTGTTTTACAAAAAACTCTATTTGAGTCATCAACTAAAAAATACATATGAAGAAATTACTCTATCTAATTTTATTTACTTCTGCAGCTCAAATCTCGTTTGCGCAAGAATGTAAATTAAAAGGATCTGTTGCAAATGATGCTGGAATTCCTGTTACAGACGCTTCTGTCTCTATTTTTGATAGTAAAAACGAAGGCAAAGGTTTTGTTTTTACAAGTAATATGGGTGAATTTGAATTCAAATTGCCTTGTGGACAAAAATATGACATCGAAATTGAGCAAGCTGGTTACGAAACATATGTTGAGAATGTTGATTTGACTGAAAATGTCAACAAAAAAATAAAGCTTAAACAAGGAAAAGAAATTTCCTTAAAAGAAACAATTGTAAAAGCTCAACAAGCAATCAAAGTAAAAGGTGATACAATTGAGTTTGATGCAGATTCTTTCAAAGTTGGAAATGAGGAAACATTAGAAGATATTCTTAAAAAATTACCTGGAATTGAAGTTCAGAATGGTAAGGTAATGTACAAAGGTAAACCAATGTCGCAAGTAACAGTTGGTGGACGTGAAGTTTTGGGTGGTAACGAAAAATTATTGAACAAAAATTTACCTTCGGATGCGGTTTCTAAAATACAATTAAACACGAAGTTTAAATCAAATCCTTTTGCTTCTTCATTACAAGAAGATGACGAACAATTCTCGTTAAACATCGAACTAAAAGATGATATGAAACGTCTTGCATTTGGTAATGTAACACTAGGTGGAGATGCGGACAAACATACAGATGCACAAGCAAAGATTTTCTATTTCTCAGAAAAAACAGACGGGACATTAATCAATGATTTTAATACATTCGGGAAACAAGTTTTTGATCAAGATGATTATATGAGCTTCTTTGGTGGGTACTCTGAATTTAATTCTGAAGGAAGTATCTATTCATTAAGAGGAAATTCGAACAATCTAAACTTAATGACAAAAAATGATGCGCCGAGTATGAATACCTATAATGGTGCTGTGCATTTTGGTGTTGAACCAAATAAGAAACTAAAAATCTCTGGGTTTGGTTTACTTAATACAAATAACATTCGTTACAATTCTAAATCAGAACGTTATTACAACAACATCGAAACACCTTATACAACTGTCGATCAGGAACAAAATAAGAGCAATATTTTGATGGGAATGTCGCGTTTGCGTTTAGATTATAATCCGAATGATAAAGGACAAATTAAATATCGCTTAAACTTTAATTATTTAGATAGCGAAAACGAACAATTGGTTGATAGCTATTATAACGATCAAAAAAATAGCTTTAGAAATGTAAATTCTGAACAAAAGAATTACTCTTTATCACAAACTTTATCTTACATCCGTAAAGTTGGACGCGATGATAATGTTGGTTTATATTTCCGTCATCAATATCAAAAAGATACGCCAGATTACAATGTTTTATCAACAGCAAATCCGTTCTCGTCTTTTAATTTGTTCAAGAATTTATCTCAAGTAAATAATCAATATAATATCAATCAAGATCAAAATTTTGTTTTGAACACTGTTCAATTATACGGAATCTACAATCACTTGTTGACAAATACATCTAACCTTAAAATTAAGGTTGGAACAAATTTTAGTACGCAAGATTTTGAAAATAAAATCTATGATTTTCAGAAATTAATGAATGATAATTCATTAATCACTAATACAGATTTAGATTACAACGAGACCTTTGCTGATGTAACTTTGACAAAGAAACTAGGAAACTTTCAAGTAGATGCGGGAGCTGGAGTTTCGTTCTTTAATGAGAAATCGAAATACCAAGATGGTGAAAAATTAAATCGTTCGGAAACGAAATTTTTACCTCACCTGAATTTGCAATACAAGTTCAACAATGCAACAAGTGTTCGCGCAAGTTATTCACAAAGCTATAGCTATCCGTACACAAAAGATTTTAATGATTCGTACACCATTCAAAGTTACCAATCTATTTTCTACGGAAATAGAAATTTAAGACAAGCTTTGACACATACAGCAAGTCTTAATTTTAGTCATTTTAACTCATTCACATTCTTTAATATTTTTGCGAATTTGAGTTATACATTACAAGAAAAAAGTATACAAACGCAATCTGTTTTAAACCGTGATTTTATCATCTCTGGAAACGATACAATTGTAAATAACTATCAATTCAATACCTTAATTAATTCTGGTAATAACCAAGAAACTTATTCAGGATATTTCATGATTGGGAAGCGTTTTGCTAAATGGTACAATGCACGATTAACAGGTAATATTTCTACTTCTAATTATTATACCATTACACGAAATATTGAATATGAAAATGGAGTTGTTAAAAATGATGATTTGAAGGATGTTAACAATAAAAGTTTTAATCAAACATATAATTTAGAGAACTCATTTACATTCAAAAAGAAATTTGAATTAAAGGCTGGGGTTAATTTAAACCTAAGTAAATATCAATCATTATCTGAACAGAAATTTACGAACTGGCGTCCATATGGGGAAGCTGCTTGGTCCGCTACAAGTAAATTATTAGTTCAGACCGATTTCTCTTATCGCTTACAATACCGTGATGGAGTAGAAATAAACACAGCAAAAGAGTGGAATGCTTCTGCACGATACAATATTGCGAAGAAAACTTATTTGACTCTTACAGGTGGAAATTTATTAGGAAACAACGTAATTGTTTCGAATGGATTTAATGATAACTACATATCGACTACAACTAAAAATGTTTTGGGAAGATATTTTATCGTGAGTTTACGATATAAGTTCTAAAATAAATGAATTAAATAGTAAAAGCCCTTCTATAGAAGGGCTTTTACTATTTAATCACTTGTGGATAATCAAACAAATTATTTGGATCATATTTCTTTTTTAATTGCTGCAATCGAGCCAAATTATTTCCGAAATAAGCATTATTTGCATCAGGAAAATTAATATCCGGGTAATTTCGGTATTGTTTTATATTCCCAATATTTCTTAATAATTGTTGTATTTCTTCAAATGATTTTGTCAACTTTTCTTCTTGCGAAGGCAAATCCCAATACGCTTGTAACTCGCTCAAATAATTAATATCGCGATGTGGATAAGCAGAATCTGAAGCTTTGACTTCATTGATTTTTCCACCCAAAGTATTTATCTGATAAATCATTCCTTTAGAAGCGACAACTTTTGCAAAAATATCTTCCAAACCTTTCTCAATATCTTCAATTCCTGTGTACAAACCAGCAGAAGAATTTTTGAAATAAATCGGCTCTGTTACGCCATAATAATTTTTGAGCGCAGCAGCCAGATTTCTATTTTTCATCGGTTTATAATCATTCGATAATGGAATTAAACTCGAAAATATTTTCTCAAAATCTGTTTGATTTACTGCAAAATTGGTAAATAAAATGGTCAAAAACTTTCCATTCAACACAAAAGCAGAAAAAGCTTCTTTAGGTAATTTTTCCGTTGCTTGGAACCAAAGTCGAATTAATTTGACAAATTTATCTGATGTTAGATTTGTAAACTTCATACGATATCCGCTGAAAGATTGTGGGACTGGATAAGTTTTGAAATGTAATTCCGTTACAACGCCAAAATTTCCATTTCCGCCGCCTTTACACGCCCAAAGTAAATCGGGATCTTTATCAGAGTCGATTGTATTTCCTTTGTAATCGATCATTTTTACACGAAGCAGATTATCACAGGTCAACCCATATTTTCGGCTAAAAAAACCATAGCCACCGCCCAAAGTCAAACCACCAATAGCCACAGTTCCACATGATCCAGCTGGAATAATTCTTTTCTTAGGTAAAAAATTAGCATAAATTTCCTGCAATAAACAAGCTGGTTGTAATTTCACTTTATTCTCTTGCAACCACGTAATTTTGTTCATCAGTCCAAGATGAATCAACAATCCGTTATCAACATTCGAAAAACCTTCAAAACTATGCCCTCCACTTCGAATTGCAATTTTTAGTTTCTTTTCGTTTGCTAATGCAATTGCTTTTTTTATTCCAGTTTCTGATTTACAAACTGCTATAATCTTAGGAAATTTCTCAATTCTTTTATTGAATGATTTTCGGTATTGATTATACTTTTCATCATCTTTTGTCAAGATTATTAAATCATCATCCAAAAAATCATCAAACGAATAAAAAGACATAAAAAAAATCCCTAAACTACCTGTACCAAGTAGTTTTAGGAATTCTCTTTTTGTATAATTTGGTTGTTTCATCGCTAAAATTGGTTTAGCTAAAGATACAACTATTTAATATTATTCTCTTTTAACCAATTTCTATAATTCTCAGCATTTTTCAAATGTTCCTGATAATCGTTGGTATAAATGTGATAACCTGGTTTTTTAGGATCTGCAACAAAGAAAATAAAATCGTGATTTGCTGGTGATAAAACCGCATCAATTGCTCCTAAATTTGGTAAACAAATTGGTGCTGGTGGCAAACCTTTGTTACGATAAGTGTTGTACGCATTCGACGACCACGTCCATTTTTTGTACACACGTTGCACTTTTTGATCCCAACCATTTTCCATTTTATATGCATAAATAGAAGTTGGATCGGCTTCTAAACGCATATCTTTTGCCAAACGATTCATATATGCTCGTGCAACCTTTTGTTGTTCATCCATATTATCAGACGATTCTAATTGAACAATAGATGCTAATGTTGTAACTTGTAAAGGTGTCATGTTAAGCGCTTTTGCTTTTGCTAAACGTTCTGCATTCCATACTTTGTCGTGTTGCGCTACCATTTTATCAACAAATTTTTCTGGTGTTAATCCCCAATACACGAAATACGTTTCTGGAATGAAATATTGCTTTACCGTTTCGTCGTTTAACGTTGTATCGTTTTTTTCTTTCACAAAATCACGAATAGCTGTCAAAACTTCGATAGAATCCATATCAATTTGTTTGGAAACTGATCCCGCCAAATGGTAAATTGTTGGTTCATTTTTGATACGAAGTTTCACTTCTTCTTGCTCTCCTCCTTGCAAACGATCAATAATATCGCGGTTAGAATCTGAGCTTGAGATTTTATATTTTCCAGATTTTATCGTTGCTGGATAATCTGCATCTTCTGCATATTGTTTGAACAATTTTTCATCCTTCAAAAATGGTTTTAAAGAATCTAAAACTTGCTCAAATTTAGCTCCACGAGAGATATAGATATAACCATCTTTGGTTGCATTTCCTTTGAAACCGTCTATAAATGTACATCCTACAAATGCGAATGAACAGATTAATATTAATACTAAATTTAATTTTTTCATTGGATTGAATTAAATTTCAATTTCACCTTCAAAAACTTTTACTGCTGGTCCATTTAACCAAACATTGACAAAGTTATGATTATTTTCTTCAAAATTTACAGATAAATCTCCTCCCATTGCTTTTACTTTGATATCTTTTTTGTCTACCAAATTTTTAACATAAGCAGAAATCGCAGCAGCTGTAATTCCTGTTCCGCAAGCCAAGGTTTCGTCCTCAACTCCACGTTCATATGTACGTATCGTAAGACTTTTATCTGGCATTACTTCAACAAAATTTACATTAGAACCTTTCTCAAAATAGGGCGCTCCATTGCGAATCGCTTTTCCTTTTTTATAAACATTAACATCTTTTACATTTTCCACAAATTCTACGTGATGCGGCGAACCTGTGTTCATAAATAAATATTTGTCGTGATCTTCTACTTCATTTACATCAATCATCTGTAAACGAATAACTTCTTGATCTACGATACCATGATGCAAACCATCAATCGCATTAAATGTCATTTTGTCATTAGCCACATCCAAATCATTTGCAAATCGAATAATACAACGTCCTCCGTTTCCGCACATTGTACTTTCGTTTCCATCCGAATTGAAATACACCATTCTGAAGTCTGAATTTTCATCATTTTGTAACAAAATCAAACCATCAGCTCCTATCCCAAAATTACGATCACATAGCCTATTAATCAATTCTGTAGAGATTGGAAACGTTTTTTCTCGATCATCAATCATGACAAAATCATTCCCAGCTCCTTGGTATTTATAAAATTTTAATTTCAACTTCTTAAATTTTAAACAAAGTAAAGACATTTTTGTCACTCTTAACTAATGTTATAAAAGATTTATAATATAGTGTTAACATGCGTTAAACGGTTTGAAATGTTAAAATTTTGGTCTTAAATTTGATTTAATCTAAAAACATTAAAAACTTATATAATTAAAGATGAAAAAATATACAGGATACTTATTAGTTGGATTAGTGAGCTCTATGACAACTATGGGAGGTTTTTATTTGATGAACGAAAATGGAAGTAATCCATTTATTACAAATGCAAGTAATCAGAAAAATGGAGACTTTGAATTTGTAGATTATAAAGGAAATTACAATTACGATGCGCCAAACTTTGTGCAAGCATCTAATAAAGCTGTACATACAGTTGTGAGTATCAAAAATTATTCGAATCAAAGACAGCAACAACAACAGCAATTCTTTGATCCTTTTGATTTCTTTTTCGGGCAACCAGAACAACAACAAAGAGGAAGACAACAGCAACCAGATCAAGATCAACCATCTGGAATGGGTTCTGGTGTAATTATTTCACAAGATGGTTACATTGTTACAAATAATCACGTGATACAAGGTGCTTCTAAAATTGAAGTGACTTTGAATAATCAAAAAAGTTATATTGCCGAATTAGTTGGTACTGATCCAAGTACAGATATTGCCTTATTGAAAATTAGCGAAAAAGGTTTACCATTCACAAAATTTGTCGATTCTGATGCGATTAATGTTGGAGATTGGGTGTTAGCAGTTGGTAATCCATTTGGATTGACATCTACTGTTACAGCAGGTATTGTTTCGGCAAAAGGTCGTAGCATTAATATTTTAGGTAAAAATTCTGAATCACCAATCGAGTCGTTTATTCAAACCGATGCAGCGATTAATCCAGGAAACTCTGGTGGTGCTTTGGTAAATGCAAACGGAGATTTAATTGGTATTAATACAGCTATTTCTTCACCAACAGGAGCTTATTCTGGTTACGGATTTGCTGTCCCTGCAAACTTGGTGAAAAAAGTTGTGGAGGATATCAAATCGTACGGAATTGTACAACGTGGATATTTAGGTATCAAAGGTTTTGATTTATCGAATGAAGATGCTGTAAAACAATACAACAAGCAATTCAAGAAAAATATTAAAACCGATAATGGAGTAATGGTAACTGAATTGGTTGCTAAAGGATCTGCAATTGATTCTGGAATCGAAGAAGGAGACATCATTACAGCTGTAGATGGAAAACCAATTACATCTTTCTCTTCGTTATCGTTCATCGTAGGTAGCAAACGTCCTGGTGACAATGTTGCACTTACTGTAAGACGTGGAAACTCTGAGAAAACATACAACATTACATTGAAAGATGCTAAAGGAAGCACTAAAGTGAGAAGCAAATCTGACTTAACGCCAACTGAAGTTCTTGGAGCAGAATTTGAGCCATTAACAGAACGTCAAAAAGATAGTTTCGGAATTAATTATGGTGTGATGGTAAAACATCTTGATAATTCAGGAAAATTAGCTGCAGCAGGTGTTCAAGAAGAATTTATTATCTTATCGATCAATGATAAAAATGTAAGTTCACAAGACGATATCGAAAAAATATTAAAAAATTATAAAGGTCGCGTATCAATTAAATTTGCAGATTATTACGGACGAATCTATACAAAAGGATTCACGATGGATTAAAATTTTGAGTCGATTTTAAATTTTAATAAATCATTATAAATAGCTACAACAAGATAAGTTGTAGCTATTTATATTTACATTATATTTGTTTAACGAAAAACTATCCCATATTTATTAAAAAAATTATTCTTTCACTCTTTCTTTTGTTTAGTTCTTTTTCTTATTAACAAGAAGTTCTATGGGGACCAACCTTAAGCTACTCTAATCAATCTGGAAACTTTGGTAAAGCAGGTTTATTTTTTCTTTTCGGCTTAGGTGATAATATGGTTGATTTTAAATTAGACTCAAATGCTAATATGGGATATATGCGAGATAATTTTCACGTAATTCCTGAAGTTGGCATTACAGGATATGTTGCCGCGAGCCAGTTGATGTATATTTTTCCATTTGTAGAAAGTGAATTTACACCTTATACAATTACTCCAAAAGCTGGTATTTCATTAGCTTCTTTTGTAGATTTTGGTTTTGGATATGGTTTTAAGATTAATAAAAAAGATAGTTTTAAACCTATCAAAGGTTTTCAATTTTCAATTGGAGTAAATATACCTCTCAATTTGAAATAAAAAATCATTAATGATGATGAAAATTTATTTTTTGGGAGAAAGCTAAATAATTCATTAATTTTATCACATGAAAAAGTTCATCGCAATCTTTGTTTTTATCATTAGTTTTCAAGCGAAAGCACAACAAAATTTATCCGATTATTTTACAATTAATCTTGGTTATGAATATTGGAACGGAAATTACGGAAAAGTTGGAACAGATTTGTTCTTAGTACAAGATAATAACAATATTTTGACGTTTAGCGCCAATGCTAATTTGGGTTATATGAAAGACAAATTTCGTGTAATTCCAGAAGTTGGAGCTGGATATATGTTCAATTTTCGCAACAATACTGGTGATCCATATAGCTCTAACTTTAACTCTGCTTTTTATGTTATCCGTACTGAAGTTTCTCCGTGGACAATTACTCCAAAAGCTGGTATCGCAGTTTTGAGCATTGTAGAGTTAAATGCTGGCTATTCTTTCGAGTTTAGAGAAAATAAGGATTTTAAAGATATGAGCGGTTTCCGAGCTGGATTAACTATTCACTTGCCGACTCAGCTTTTTTAGCATTTCTAATACTTTTACGCAATTCTTTCAAACGAATATATAAATCTGAAGTCGACGCATTTTCTTCAATTGCATTAAAAATAAAGACACCTTTATCAATATAAAAGAAGATGATAGCTTCGTGATCTGCTACTTTAAAAGCATTTGTAATCCCATTTATTTTGTTCTCAACCCAAGATAATTTGCATGTTTTCAAATCAAAAATATGATCTTCATTACCCAAAATATCTTTGAAGATTAATTGTTCTCCTTGCGCATACAACACACCACTTCCTTGAAAAGATTTCATTTTAAGAAATCTACCTTGCGGACGCCCAATATTATAACGTACAACAGCCTTTAGATCTACCTGATCTGGTAAACTTTTCAGCGTATGTTGTTCATTTTTCTCTCTGACTTTCGCATCAGATACGGCAATAACAAAGAATATCGAAACAAAAATTCCGAAAATCAAAAATATTATTAGGATTGATATGATTGGTGCCATAATATATTAAATGTTAAGTAAAGTTATAAAAAAGCTTGAATTAATATCTAAATAAACCTTTTTTTTTACCTTAGCTTCGCAAACTGATAAAAATTACGAATGAATAAATTAATTTGGTTGTTATTTCCCGCCACAATCTTTGCTCAAAAAGGAGAAACACAAATAAAAGTTAATGCGTTAACAATGCCACTTGCAATGGTAAATCTTGGTGTTGAACATGCAATCACAGATAGAATAACTTTACAAGCTGACGGTTTTATCTCTCCTTGGAAATCATTTGCAGGTAATCATTTACAAATGTATATGGCTTTTGGTGAAGGTAGATATTACTTTGATAAATCTTTTAGTAAATTTTATATAGGTCCAAACATTGGAGTTGGTTTCTTTGATATTCAAAAATGGAATTATTGGAACACTGATAAATATCAACGTGGAGTAGCAATCTTAACAGGAGCTACAATAGGTTATCAAGTAAAAATTAACGAACATTGGGGATTAGATGTTTTTGTTGGTGGAGGACACTCTCAAGGAAATTACAAAGGATATTATAAAGAAGATTCTCCTAATTTGGGACGATATGATTCTGCGCAATCATTTAATAAAAGTGGGGAGTGGCTGCTTTACAAAGGCGGTGTAATGCTTACTTATAAATTTAAACGAAAAAAATCCAACTAAAATTAGTTGGATTTTTTATATCTAGTATTATTTTACTCTTACACAGGCGTATTCATATCGAAAGCCTCTAGATATTCGGCAACACGTTTTACAAACATACCTCCTAAAGCTCCATCCACAACACGGTGATCGTAAGCATGAGATAAGTACATTTTATGACGAATTGCAATCATATCTCCTTGCGGAGTTTCGATAACAGCAGGTTTTTTCACAATTGCACCAACAGCCAAAATAGCTACTTGAGGTTGAGGAATAATTGGCGTTCCTAATGTATTTCCGAAAGAACCAATATTTGTAATTGTATACGTTCCTCCCTGTATTTCTGCTGGTTTCAATTTATTATTACGCGCACGATTTGCTAAATCATTAACCTGAGAAGCTAACCCCGCTAAATTAAATTGATCTGCATTTTTGATAACAGGAACAATTAAATTTCCACTTGGTAAAGCAGCCGCCATTCCAATATTGATATTTTTCTTCTTAATAATTTTATCTCCAACAACCGAAGCATTAATCATTGGGAAATCTTGAATTGCTTTTGCTACAGCTTCGATAAAAATTGGCATGAAGGTAATTTTCTCACCATGTTTTTTCTGAAATTCATTTTTATTTTTATCTCTCCACAACACAATATTCGTCATATCAACTTCTACGAAAGACGTTACGTGAGGAGCAATTTGTTTTGCTTGTAGCATATTTTGCGCAATAATTTTACGCATTCTATCCATTTCGATAATTTCGTCTCCTTCACCAACAGAAATTGGCGCAGATTGCACTTGCGGTGCTTGAGGTTGAGCAACTGGTGCAGCAACAGAAGTCGTAACAACTGTTTTCGCTGGTTGATTTCCTCTATTTTTAACGAAATCCAAAATATCATCTTTCGTTACACGTCCGTCTTTTCCTGAACCTAAAATTTGATCTAACTCAGCCTGAGAAACACCTTCTTCTTTCGCAATAGATTTTACTAAAGGAGAATAAAATTTATCATCTGACGAAGTAATAAGCGTTTCAGTTTTGATTGTTGCAACTTCAGCTTCGATAGATTTTGCTGCATCAGCAATTTCCTGATCGCTATTTGTATCTACTTCTTCTACCGAATCAGCTTGTTCTACAACTCTATCAACAGACAAAATTGCGATAGGCTCACCTACTTTTGCAATTTTGTCTACTGGAACTAAGATTTCTTTTAAAACTCCTGCAACTGGCGAAGGAACATCAGAATCTACTTTATCTGTTGCGATTTCTACAACCGATTCATCTTCACTAATCGAATCGCCAATATTTTTGATCCAATTTGTTACAGTAGCTTCCATTACACCTTCTCCCATAGAAGGTAGAATTAATTTATAGTCAGACATTCTTGTGTTATTTGCTAAATACAAATCTAAACATTTTTTCGATTCAAAAAAATACTGTTAAAAAGATTAATGTATTTTATTTTTAAATTATTCGCATTAATATCATAAATAATTATCAATTTAATAATTGATCTAACATTTATAAGATTATTTTTAATGATTTGATAGTTTTGATTGCATAAAAAAATCCCCCAATCTAAGATTGAGGGACTTTTTGAAATATTAAGAATGATTCTTAAGCTTCGTAAGTTGCAGTACCGTTGTTTACTTGAGGTTCTTTGATTTCACCAAAGCTTTTCTCAAAGTTAGTTACGTTTTCTGCTAACGATTGAGATAATTGTTTTGCTTGTAATGGAGACAAAATAATTCTTGATTTTACTGATGGTCTAGCACCTGGTAAAAATTGAACGAAATCTACAACGAACTCAGATGGTGAGTGGTTGATGATTGCTCCTGTAGCATAAACACCTTGAGCTACTAATTCGTTTAACTCAATGTTTAATCCTTCGTTTTGTTGATTTTCTGACATTATAATTCTTGTTTTGCGTTTATTAATTCCTCGTATTCACGGTTAGATCCTACGATGATGTTTTGATACTCTTTTAATCCAGTTCCGGCAGGAATTAAGTGTCCAACAATAACGTTTTCTTTTAATCCTACTAAACCGTCTACTTTACCAGCTACAGCTGCTTCGTTAAGAACTTTTGTAGTTTCCTGGAACGATGCCGCAGACATGAAAGATTTAGTTTGTAAAGATGCTCTTGTAATACCTTGTAAAACGGCTTCTGCTGTTGCAGGTAAAGCCTCACGAGCTGTCACTAAGTTTTTGTCTTCACGTTTTAATTTAGAGTTTTCGTCACGTAATTCGCGAACTGTGATGATTTGTCCTGGACTTAATGTGTCAGAATCACCAGCATCTTCTACGACTTTCATTCCAAATAAACGATCGTTTTCTTGCATGAAATCGTCTTTGTGCTCTAAACTATCTTCTAAGAATCTTGAATCTCCTGAGTCTACAATACGAACTTTACGTAACATTTGACGTACGATAATTTCGAAGTGTTTGTCATCAATTTTTACCCCTTGTAAACGGTATACATCTTGAATCTCGTTTACTAAGTATTCTTGAACCGCTGTTGGCCCTAAGATTCTTAAAATATCTTCTGGTGTAATTGCTCCATCTGATAAAGGCTCACCTGCACGTACGAAGTCATTTTCTTGAACTAAGATCTGTGCTGATAATTTAACTAAGTAACGACGGATTTCACCATTTTTAGATTCAACGATGATTTCACGGTTACCACGTTTTATTTTACCAAAAGAAACAACTCCATCCATTTCACAAACAACTGCTGGATTAGATGGATTACGAGCCTCTAACAACTCTGTAATACGAGGTAAACCTCCTGTAATATCGCCAGATTTAGCTGACTTACGAGGAATCTTAACTAAGATTTTACCTGCATTAATTTTTTCACCATCATTTACCATTAAGTGTGCACCTACTGGTAAGTTATATGTTTTTTCTTCACCATCAATCGTGATAACTCTTAACGCTGGAACTAATTTTTTATTACGTGATTCAGAAATAACTTTTTCTTGGAATCCTGTTTGCTCATCGATTTCAATTTGGAAAGTTACCCCTTGCTCTAATTGTTCGTATTCGATTTTACCAGTAGATTCTGCGATGATTACCCCGTTATAAGGGTCCCAACTTGCAATCTCTTGACCTTTTTGAACTTTAGCTCCGTTTTTAACAGATAAGATAGTACCATAAGCGATGTTAGTTTGTTGACGAACGTTTCCTAAATCGTCAATTACTTTCATCTCTGTAGAACGAGAAACAACTGTATCTACTTTGTTACCTGCATCATCTGTCGATTCAACAGTACGTAAGTCATCAAACTCAATTGTACCATCAACTTTAGCATTAATTGTATTTTGCTCAGAAACGTTACCCGCAGTACCCCCAACGTGGAAAGTACGTAATGTTAACTGTGTACCAGGCTCACCAATAGATTGCGCAGCAACTACACCAACTGATTCACCTTTCTGAACACCTTTACCTGTAGCTAAGTTGCGTCCGTAACATTTAGCACAAATTCCAGTTTTTGCTTCACATGTTAATGGAGAACGAACTTCTACATTTTCAATACCAGCTGCTTCTAAGGCATCACCAATATCTTCTGTAATAATGTTACCAGCAGAAATGATTAATTCACCATTATCTGGGTTGTAAATATCATTTAATGAAGTACGACCTAATACACGAGAAGATAAACTTTCGATGATTTCTTCTTTTTTCTTAAGTGCAGATACTTCTAAACCTCTTAATGTACCACAATCTTCGTGCATTACGATAACGTCTTGCGCAACGTCAACTAAACGACGAGTCAAGTATCCAGCATCGGCAGTTTTTAAGGCAGTATCGGCAAGACCTTTACGCGCACCGTGCGAAGAAATAAAGTACTCTAAGATAGACAGACCTTCACGGAAGTTAGAGATAATTGGGTTTTCGATGATATCCCCACCAGTAGAACCAGCTTTTTGAGGTTTAGCCATCAATCCACGCATACCTGATAACTGACGAATTTGCTCTTTAGATCCACGTGCTCCAGAATCAAGCATCATGAATACAGAGTTAAATCCTTGTTGATCTTCTGTCATACGTTTCATTACAATTTCTGTTAATGTCGCGTTTGTTGTTGTCCAAACATCAATAACTTGGTTGTAACGTTCGTTATTTGTAATAAGACCCATGTTATAGTTCATCTTAATGTTCTCAACTTGGTTGATCGCACCTGAGATAAGGTCTTTCTTTTGTTCTGGGATTAAGATATCTCCTAATGAGAATGATAAACCACCCTCGAAGGCATTACGGTATCCTAATTGTTTCATATCATCTAAGAAAGCAGCCGTTGTAGGGAAATCTGTAATCTTGATAATTTTATTAATAATTGTACGTAACGATTTTTTCGTTAATACTTCATTAATATAACCTACTTGTTTCGGAACGATTTGGTTGAATAACACACGTCCTACAGAAGTTTCGATTAATTGATTTTCTATCAACTCCTCTCCTACACGAATTGTTCCTTTTACACGAATTGGCGCGTTTAAGTCAACAGCTCCTTCGTTGTATGCAATTTGAACTTCTTCATCTGAATAGAAAGTTAATCCTTCTCCTTTTACTGTAAATTGGTGGTCTGTACGACGAATTTTCGTCATGTAGTAAAGACCTAAAACCATATCCTGAGAAGGTACAGTAATTGGAGAACCATTTGCAGGATTCAAAATATTTTGAGAAGCCAACATTAATAATTGTGCTTCTAAAACAGCTTCTGGTCCTAATGGTAAGTGAACAGCCATCTGGTCACCATCGAAATCGGCATTGAAGGCAGTACACACTAATGGGTGTAAACGAATTGCTTTACCTTCGATTAATTTCGGTTGGAATGCTTGGATACCTAAACGGTGTAACGTAGGGGCACGGTTTAATAAAACTGGATGACCTTTGATTACATTTTCTAAAATATCCCAAACAACTGGCTCTTTTCTATCGATAATTTTCTTAGCCGATTTAACTGTTTTTACAATTCCACGCTCGATTAATTTACGAACTACGAATGGTTTGTATAATTCAGCTGCCATATCTTTTGGTAAACCACATTCGTGTAATTTAAGTGTTGGTCCAACAACAATTACAGAACGAGCAGAATAATCTACACGTTTACCTAATAAGTTTTGACGGAAACGACCTTGTTTACCTTTTAATGAATCAGATAATGATTTTAACGGACGGTTACCATCAGCTTTTACAGCAGATGCTTTACGCGTGTTATCAAATAATGAATCAACCGCTTCTTGTAACATACGTTTTTCATTACGTAAGATTACTTCTGGCGCTTTGATTTCCATTAATCGTTTCAAACGATTGTTACGGATAATTACACGACGATATAAATCATTTAAATCTGATGTTGCAAAACGACCACCATCTAATGGAACTAACGGACGTAATTCTGGTGGAATAACCGGAATAACGCGCATTACCATCCATTCTGGACGGTTTACGTGGTGCATATTTGACTCACGTAACGACTCAACAACTTGTAAACGTTTTAACGCTTCTGTACGACGTTGTTTAGAAGTTTCGTTGTGTGCTTTGTGTCTTAATTCGTAAGATAACTCATCTAAATTGATACGAGATAATAGGTCTTCTAATGCTTCAGCACCCATTTTCGCAACGAATTTATTAGGATCTGTATCTTCTAGATATTGATTCTCGATTGGAAGAGTTTCTAAGATATCTAAATACTCTTCTTCTGATAAGAAATCTAATCTATTTAATTCTTCACCTTCTGGTCCTTTTGCGATACCTGGTTGAATCACTACATATCTTTCATAGTAAATTACCATGTCTAATTTCTTAGATGGTAATCCTAAGATGTAACCAATTTTGTTTGGTAATGAACGGAAATACCAAATATGTGCAATTGGCACAACAAGATTGATGTGTCCAATACGCTCACGACGAACTTTCTTTTCAGTAACTTCAACCCCACAGCGGTCACAAACGATACCTTTATAACGGATTCTTTTATATTTTCCGCAGGCACATTCGTAATCTTTTACAGGTCCAAAGATACGCTCACAGAATAACCCGTCACGCTCTGGTTTGTGCGTTCTATAGTTAATCGTTTCAGGTTTTAAAACTTCACCTTTAGATTCTTGAAGAATCGATTCTGGAGAAGCTAACCCGATACGGATTTTTGAGAATTGACTTGTTTTATTTTTTGTTGACATATAGAAATGTATCTAACAATTATATTATTATAACGAAAAAGGTAGAATAATAGGTTGCCCTATTATTCTTCCAAGTTTATGTCTAATCCAAGACCTTGTAATTCATGTAACAATACGTTAAATGATTCTGGAATACCAGGTTCTGGCATTGGCTCTCCTTTTACGATTGCTTCGTAAGTTTTCGCACGTCCAATTACGTCATCCGACTTAACTGTTAAGATTTCGCGTAAGATATTAGATGCACCGAATGCTTCTAATGCCCAAACCTCCATCTCTCCGAAACGTTGTCCACCGAATTGTGCTTTACCTCCTAATGGTTGTTGAGTAATTAATGAGTATGGTCCGATAGAACGCGCGTGCATTTTGTCGTCAACCATGTGTCCTAATTTCAACATGTAAATCACCCCTACAGTAGCTTTTTGATCAAAACGTTCTCCAGTATTACCGTCATATAAATATGTTGTACCGTGTTTTGGAATACCTGCTTCTTCTGTGATGCGATCGATATCAGCGATTTCAGCACCATCGAAGATAGGTGTAGCAAATTTTTGACCCATTTTAAGTCCAGCCCATCCTAATACCGTTTCATAAATCTGACCGATATTCATACGAGATGGTACCCCAAGTGGATTAAGTACGATATTTACTGGCGTTCCGTCTTCTAAGAAAGGCATATCTTCGTCGCGAACGATACGTGCAACAATACCTTTGTTACCGTGACGTCCTGCCATTTTATCCCCTACTCTTAGTTTACGTTTTTTCGCAATGTAGATTTTTGCTAATTTAACGATACCTGCAGGTAACTCGTCTCCAACAGAGATTGTAAATCTTTCGCGGTTAAGTGCTCCTTGTAAATCATTGTACTTAATTTTGTAATTATGTAACAATTCTTTTACTAATTCGTTCTTATCCTCGTCTGTTGTCCAAAGAGACTCTGCTCCAGTTAAATTTAAGAAATCTTCAACATTAGATAAGATTTTTTGTGTGTATTTTACACCTTTCTTGATTACTTCTTCGTTCAAGTCGTTGTAAATACCTTGAGAAGTTTTTCCGTTTAATAAAACGTATAATTTCTCTAATAAAATCTCTCTTAATTCGTTGAATTTAACGTCGTACTCAGCTTCTACACTATCAATAATAGCTTTGTCTTGAGAACGTTTACGTTTATCCTTAATACTACGTGAGAATAATTTTTTGTCGATAACAACACCACGTAATGATGGAGAGGCTTTAAGAGAAGCATCTTTTACATCACCTGCTTTGTCACCAAAGATCGCACGTAATAATTTTTCTTCTGGAGTTGGATCAGATTCTCCTTTTGGAGTAATCTTACCAATCAAGATATCACCAGGTTTTACTTCTGCTCCAATACGGATCATACCGTTTTCGTCTAAGTCTTTTGTAGCCTCTTCCGAAACGTTAGGAATGTCTGAAGTTAATTCTTCCATACCTAATTTTGTATCACGTACATCTAATGAATACTCATCGATGTGGATAGATGTAAACCAGTCTTCGCGAACAGCTTTCTCAGAGATTACAATGGCATCCTCGAAGTTGTATCCTTGCCAAGGCATAAAGGCAACAACCATGTTACGACCAATTGCTAATTCTCCTCCTTCTGTTGCATAACCTTCAGATAAAACTTGTCCTTTCTCTACACGATCACCAACTTTTACAATTGGTTTCAACGTAATTGTAGTTCCTTGATTCGTTTTTCTGAATTTTGTTAAATTATATGTTTTCTCAGCAGTATCGAAGCTTACTAATTCTTCGTCTTCTGAGCGATCATATTTAATTGTTATAATGTCAGCATCAACATAAGTTACTGTACCTTCACGTTCTGCATTTACTAAGATTCTTGAATCTTTTGCAACTTGTTTTTCTAATCCAGTACCTACAATTGGTGCTTGAGGTTTTAATAATGGAACTGCCTGACGCATCATGTTCGATCCCATTAACGCACGGTTGGCGTCATCATGCTCCAAGAAAGGAATTAATGATGCTGAGATAGATGCAATCTGGTTAGGTGCAACGTCAATTAAATCAACTTCTGCTGGCGTTACAACAGGGAAATCCCCATCTTCACGAGCAGTTACACGTTCAGTAGCAATAGTACCATCGTCTGTCATGTCGATATTGGCTTGAGCAATTACTTTTGATTCCTCCTCTTCCGCAGTTAAATAGATTGGTGCTGATTCGACGTCCACTTTTCCATCTTCTACTTTTCTGTACGGTGTTTCGATGAACCCTAAGTTATTAACTTTAGCGAATACACATAATGACGAAATCAAACCAATGTTTGGTCCCTCAGGAGTTTCAATTGGACATAAACGTCCGTAATGAGTGTGGTGTACGTCACGTACCTCGAATCCCGCTCTTTCTCTTGATAAACCTCCAGGTCCTAATGCTGATAAACGACGTTTGTGTGTAATCTCTGATAATGGATTTGTTTGGTCCATGAACTGAGATAACTGGTTCGTTCCGAAGAATGAGTTGATAACAGATGATAATGTTTTAGCATTAATCAAATCGATTGGTGTAAACACCTCGTTGTCACGAACATTCATTCTTTCACGGATAGTTCTAGCCATACGAGCTAAACCTACTCCGAATTGGCTAGCCATTTGCTCACCTACCGTTCTTACACGACGGTTAGATAAGTGGTCGATATCATCCACCTCTGCTTTAGAGTTGATTAATTCGATTAAGTATTTAATAATCGAAATGATATCTTCACGAGTCAATACTTGTACGTCCTCGCTAATGCTTAAGCCTAATTTTTTATTTAATCTGTAACGACCTACTTCACCTAATGAATAACGTTGATCAGAGAAGAATAATTTGTCAATAATTCCTCTTGCTGTTTCCTCATCTGGTGGCTCAGCGTTACGTAATTGTCTATAGATATACTCTACTGCCTCTTTTTCAGTATTAGTAGGGTCTTTTTGTAAAGTATTATGGATAATTCCATAATCAGCAGAATTGATGTCTTCTTTGTGTAATAAAATCGTCTTAACACCAGAATCTACGATTTGATCGATGTGATCTTTCTCTAAGATTGTTTCACGGTCTAAGATAATTTCATTACGCTCGATAGATACAACTTCTCCTGTATCTTCATCTACGAAATCCTCGTGCCATGTATTTAATACACGTGCAGCAAGTTTACGACCTACAACTTTCTTTAAATTAGCTTTATTAACTTTTACTTCTTCTGCTAAGTCGAAAATTTCTAAGATATCTTTATCTCTTTCGTATCCGATAGCACGTAATAAGGTAGTTAATGGTAACTTTTTCTTACGATCGATGTAAGCGTACATTACGCTGTTGATGTCTGTTGCGAACTCAATCCAAGATCCTTTGAAAGGAATGATACGAGATGAGTACAATTTTGTACCATTCGCGTGGAAAGATTGTCCGAAGAATACCCCAGGAGAACGGTGTAATTGAGATACAATAACACGCTCTGCACCATTAATAATGAATGATCCTGAAGGAGACATATAAGGAATTGTTCCTAAGTATACGTCTTGCACTACAGTTTCGAAATCTTCGTGTTCTTCGTCCGTACAGTACAATTTAAGACGAGCTTTCAATGGTACGCTGTACGTTAATCCTCTTTCGATACACTCATCAATTGTGTAACGTGGTGGATCTACGAAATAATCTAAGAATTCTAAAACAAACTGATTGCGAGTATCCGTAATTGGAAAATTCTCAGCAAATGTTCGGTAAAGACCTTCATTTTTTCGTTGGTCAGGTCTTGTTTCCAACTGGAAAAAATCTTCAAACGATTTGATCTGAATGTCAAGGAAATCTGGGAACTGAGCGACTGCTTTTGCAGAAGAGAAGTTCAATCTTTCTTTTTTCTCAGTCGAGTTGCTTAATGTTGCTTTAGTGGCCAATTTCGAATGAATTTTGGTTTATATAATGACTTTATGCGTAAAAAGGTTTAGACCTAACACGTCCTGTGTTAGGTCCAAACCTATATTTTTGAGTAATAAAAATTACTTCAATTCTACTACTGCACCAGCTTCTTCTAGCTGTTTCTTTAAAGCTTCAGCTTCGTCTTTAGAAACTGCTTCTTTAACTGTTGCTGGAGTTGAATCTACTAAATCTTTAGCTTCTTTTAATCCTTTTCCAGTTAATTCTTTAACTAATTTAACAACTGCTAATTTAGATGCACCTGCTTCTTTTAAGATTACGTCGAATTCTGATTGCTCTTCAGCAGCTTCACCTGCTCCACCTGCAGCAACAACTACAGCAGCAGCAGCTGGTTCGATTCCGTATTCATCTTTTAAGATTGTAGATAATTCATTAACTTCTAAAACTGTTAAGTTTACTAACTCTTCAGCTAATTTTTTTAAATCTGCCATTTTAATGCTTTTTGTTTTTTAAACTTTTATTTGATATGAGTGTGTCTTATTCTTCTGAAGCTCCTTCTTCTGCTTTTGCAGCCTCTTTGTTCTCTAATTGAGAAACAACAGTTTTGATTGGAGATTGAAGTAACATGATGATGTCTGCGATTAATTCTTCGCGAGATTTCAATGCTACTAATTGTGGTAATTTGTCATCACCTACGAATGTATTATCTTCAATCCAAGCTCCTTTTAAAATAGGTTTTTCAGATTTTTTTCTGAAAGTATCGATTACTTTAGCTGGTGCATTACCAACTTCAGCAGTCATTAATGCTGTATTTCCTTTTAAAGATCCGTAAAGCTCTTCGAAGTTTTTGTCTTCGATTTGCTCCATAGCTTTCTTTAATAAAGTGTTTTTTACTACGCGTAAAGATACATTGCTTTTGAAGCAAGCTCTTCTTAATTCAGTAGTATTAACAGCGTTTAATCCGTCGATATCTGCTAAGTAGATGATTTTTGCTTCTGCTAATACAGCTTGCAATTCATCTATCATATTTGCTTTATCTTGTTTTGTCATTGCCATAATCTACTAATTTTAAGCGTTTACACTTTTTGGATCTACTGATACACCTACAGATTGAGTTGTAGAAAGCGTGATGCTTTTTACATATGTTCCTTTAGCAGCTGTTGGTTTTAATTTAATTAAAGTTTGAATTAACTCATTCGCATTTTCTTTAATTTTATCAGCATCGAAAGATACTTTACCAACTGCAGCGTGGATGATTCCGTAACGATCTACTTTGAAGTCGATTTTACCTGCTTTTACTTCAGAAACGGCTTTACCTACTTCTAAAGTTACAGTACCTGATTTTGGGTTAGGCATTAATCCACGAGGTCCTAAAACACGTCCTAATGGTCCTAATTTACCCATAACAGCTGGCATAGTAACGATAACGTCAACATCTGTCCAACCTTCTTTAATTTTTTGTAAGTATTCGTCTAATCCTACATAGTCTGCACCTGCTGCTTTAGCTTCTGCTTCTTTGTCTGGAGTAACTAATGCTAATACTTTTACATCTTTACCTGTTCCGTGTGGTAATGAAACTACACCACGAACCATTTGGTTAGCTTTCTTAGGATCTACACCTAAACGAACTGCTATATCTACAGAAGCATCAAACTTAGCGTAGTTAACTTCCTTTACTAATGATGATGCTTCATCAATAGAGTAAAGTTTGTTTTTTTCTACTTTAGCTAATACTTCTTTTTGTCTTTTTGTTAACTTTGCCATTTCCTAAAATGTTTTAATTATTCTGGAGCTTGCCCACCTTTTACAGTTATACCCATAGAACGTGCAGTTCCAGCAACCATTTTCATAGCAGATTCAACAGTAAAACAGTTCATGTCCGCTAATTTGTCTTCAGCAATAGCTCTAACTTGATCCCAAGTAACAGTACCAACTTTTTGACGGTTTGGTACACCTGATGCTTTTTTCAATTTCGCAGCTTCCATTAACTGAATAGCAGCTGGTGGAGTTTTAATTACGAAATCGAATGATTTGTCTTGATACACAGTAATAACAACTGGTAACACTGCACCTTGTTTTTCTTGTGTACGTCCATTAAATTGTTTACAAAACTCCATGATGTTAACACCTGCAGCACCTAAAGCTGGCCCTACTGGTGGCGAAGGATTTGCTTGTCCTCCTTTAACTTGAAGTTTTACAACTTTTTCAATTTTTTTTGCCATTTTTTTAATTCTTAAAATTAAGCGTTATGTGGAAGCAGCCTAAATTTCTACTTTTAATTTGTTGATAGATTGATTATGCAATCTTTTCAACTTGGTTAAAACTTAACTCTAGTGGTGTTTTACGTCCGAAGATTAAAACCATCACTTCAAGTTTACGTTTATCTTCAATGATTTTTTCAACTGTTCCGTTGAAGCCATTGAATGGTCCGTCGATTACTTTTACAGTTTCTCCTACGATGTAAGATATTCCTAAGTTTGTATCAACGTTTTCTGCTAATTCGTCAACTTTACCTAACATTCGGTTAACTTCCGATTGTCTCATTGGTACAGGATCACCTCCTTTCGTTGCACTCAAAAAGCTAATTACACCTGATGTATTCTTTACCATGTGAGGAATTTCCCCTACAAGTTCGGCTTCTATCATGATGTAACCAGGAAAGTGTACTTTTTCCTTTTGATATTTTTTACCGTTACGGATTTGAATCACTTTTTCCATAGGAACAACAATTTGTCCTACATAATCATTCAAATTTTGGTACTGAATTTCTCTTTCAATATAATCCTTAACTTTCAGCTCTTGTCCAGCTACAGTCTTGATTACATACCATTTCTTTTCACTCATGATTCTAATTACTAAACGGGATATTTTACAAACTAAAAAGCGCCGTAGATAAAGTTAAGCACTTGTGTGAATAATGTATCTACCGCATATAAAAATATAGCTAACAAAACTGTAGCTATTGCAACAATAATTGTGTCTCTTTGTAGATCTGAGAATGATGGCCATGTAACATGATCTTTAAATTCTACAAAGGAATCTTTAAAATATTGTACGACTTTCATATCGTTTTCATTTAGCACGGGCACAAGGATTCGAACCCTGATCAACGGTTTTGGAGACCGCTATTCTACCATTGAACTATGCCCGTAGATAAAAAGAGTGGTAATCATTGAAGATTACCACATCTTCTATATTATATTTTGACTAATTAGTCTAAAATTTCAGTTACCTGACCAGCACCAACTGTACGTCCACCTTCACGGATTGCGAAACGTAAACCTTCGTTTAATGCGATTGGTTGTAATAATTCAACTGTAATAGTTAAGTTATCTCCTGGTAAAACCATCTCAACTCCTTCTGGTAAGTTGATTTCCCCTGTTACGTCAGTTGTACGTACGTAGAACTGTGGACGGTAACGGTTATGGAATGGAGTGTGACGACCACCTTCTTCTTTAGTTAAGATATAAACCTCAGCTTTGAATTTTTTGTGTGGTTTAACAGATCCTTGTTTTGCGATAACCATACCACGACGGATGTCAGTTTTATCAACACCACGTAATAATAAACCTACGTTATCACCAGCTTCACCTCTATCTAAGATTTTACGGAACATTTCAACACCTGTTACAGTAGAAGTTAATTTTTCTTCTCCCATACCAACGATGTCAACTGGATCCCCAGAGTTAATTACACCAGCCTCGATACGTCCTGTAGCAACAGTACCACGACCTGTAATAGAGAATACATCCTCTACTGGCATTAAGAATGGTTTATCTTGATCACGAACTGGTTGCTCAATCCACTCATCAACATTGTTCATTAAGTTTAATACAGTTTCAACCCATTGAGGCTCACCGTTTAATGCACCTAAAGCAGATCCTTGGATAACTGGAGTGTTATCTCCGTCATATTCGTAAGAAGATAATAAATCTCTTACTTCCATTTCTACTAACTCTAATAACTCAGCATCGTCAACCATATCAACTTTGTTTAAGAAAACAACGATACGAGGAACGTTTACTTGGCGACATAATAAGATGTGCTCACGAGTTTGAGGCATTGGACCATCAGTAGCAGCTACTACTAAGATACCACCATCCATTTGAGCAGCTCCTGTAACCATGTTTTTTACGTAATCCGCGTGACCTGGACAGTCAACGTGTGCGTAGTGACGGTTAGCAGTTTCATACTCTACGTGAGATGTATTAATTGTAATACCACGCTCTTTTTCTTCTGGAGCATTATCGATTTGATCGAAAGCTTTTGCTTCTGAATAACCAGCATCAGCTAATACTTTAGTAATCGCTGCAGTCAAAGTTGTTTTACCGTGGTCAACGTGACCAATAGTACCAATATTTAAGTGCGGCTTATTACGGTTGAAAGTTTCCTTTGCCATTTTACTTTTTATTAATTTCTATTGTTATACTTAAATTAAAAAAATAACTTTAAATTATTTTCAAGTGTAAAAGTACACTTTTTGATTTATATAAAGATATTAATTTTTGACTCGCGTTAACCTTGGTTTAAATGAGTTTCAACAACTACTTAAAAGATTAACTATACTGGACGAACCAGAATTTGAGCGGGAAACGGGACTCGAACCCGCAACATTCAGCTTGGAAGGCTGACGCTCTACCAATTGAGCTATTCCCGCATTCACTTCTAAAAAGCTTTGCAAATTTAAAGATTAAATCCTAAACCACAAAAAATTTTAAAAATTAAGTTTGTGGGGAGAGCAGGATTCGAACCTGCGAAGGTTACCCAACGGATTTACAGTCCGTCCTCGTTGGCCGCTTGAGTATCTCCCCGCCTTATTTTTTTGTTCTTCTAAAAACCTTGAGCCGATAGAGGGACTCGAACCCACGACCTGCTGATTACAAATCAGCTGCTCTAGCCAGCTGAGCTACATCGGCATTTTTGTTTTTAAAAGCGTTATTTAAAAGAACAGTCCGTTAAATATGTTTGTTTAACGGACTGCAAATTTACGTTGTTTTTTGAATTAACCAAATTTTTAGGTTCTTTTTTTAGTCAATTCCCTATTTTTTATCTTTCGCTAATTTTTTCTTTTTTTCTGATAATTAATTTTTTTAATGTATCTACCGCTAAATCAATACATTCTTCAAAAGATTGTCCTGTTTTACTTACAACAATATCATCTCCTGGTACTTCTAACTTAATATCAACTGTCTTGTTATTTTTTTCTGCAGTATTCTCTAATTTAAAAGAAACATTCGCTGCAATGATTTTGTCTGACAAAGTTTCTAATTTTTCTAATTTTTTCTCTAAATACTCCTCTAAACCTGGTTTAGTATTGAAGTTTACTGCTTGAAAGTTAATTGTCATAATTACTCTTTTTTGTTCTCACGCGGGTGAGCTTTGTTAAACACTTTTTTTAAATTTTCTATACTCCCATGTGTATAAATTTGAGTCGATGACAAACTTGAATGCCCTAAAATATCTTTTACTGCATTCAGATCTGCTCCTGAATCTAACATATGAGTCGCAAATGAATGCCTCAACATATGAGGACTTTTTTTATGTTTTACACTTATAAGACTAAGATAGTATTTTACTTTCGAATAAACAAGATTATCGTACAAAGGTTTTCCTTTTTCTGTTACAAAAACATTCGTACATTGTAAAGTAATTTCGTTATGTTTTCTAGTGTTATAATTCGCCAAATCCTCTAACAGAAAGGTAGAAATAGGAATTATGCGTTCTTTATTTCTTTTTCCAAGAACTTTTATAGAAAGTGTATTCGGATCGATATCATTTTCTTTCAAACCAATTAATTCGGCACGTCGAATTCCTGTTTGATACATTACATCAATCATTAATCGATCACGTAAACCTTCGAATGTGTCAGGGAAAAATTCATCATTATTCAACAAATCATTCAATTCTGCTTCTGTAAAAGGTACTAAAACTTGTTTATTTTGTTTAAGTGAATGAATTTGCTCGATTGGATTAATGGAAAGATGATTTTCTTTGACCAAATATTTATAAAACGTTCGTAAAGCGCTTAATTTGCGATTAACTGTTTTCTCAGACTTTTCTAATTCTGATAAATGCATCACAAATGCACGAATATGATTTTTTGTTGCAAGTTGTATTTCTGACGAATTTTCTTCTTGTTGATAGAACTCAACAAAATCGTCCAAATCTCTTTTGTAGCTAGTAATTGTTAGCGTAGAATAGTTTTTCTCGAGCGCTAAATAATCTAAGAATAGTTGAATAAATTCCATAAAAAAACCTATTCATCAAAGTTACAACTTTAATAAATAGGTCAACAGAAATTAATTTCTTTATATCGTTTAAAACGGCAATTTATGCTTCCTCCTTTTCGATTAAGGCTTGTTTGTAGATTGCTCTACTCATCTTAATTCTATTTGTAACAGAAGGTTTTGTAAATTGTTGACGTGCTCTTAACTGACGTACAACACCTGTTTTATCAAATTTTCTTTTGTATTTTTTTAGAGCTCTTTCGATTGACTCTCCGTCTTTTACTGGTATAATCAACATAATTTTATCTATTTCTTTTTGAGATGGCAAATATACAACTCTTTAGTAATTAAACAAATCGTTTTGTATTAATCTTTCAAAATATTTCTTCCAATCACTAATTTTTGGATCTCAGTTGTTCCTTCACCGATTGTACACAACTTAGAATCACGGTAGAATTTCTCTACTGGAAAATCTTTTGTATATCCGTATCCACCAAATATTTGAACTGCTTCATTCGAGATTTTAACACACGCTTCCGATGCATAATATTTTGCCATTGCACCTTCTGTCGTCATTGGTTTTTTATGATTTTTTAAATAAGATGCTTTACGAATTAATAATTCTGAAGCTTCGATTTCTGTAATCATTTCAGCCAATTTAAAGTTAATTGCTTGGAAATTTGCAATTGCAGTTCCAAATTGATGACGCTCTTGTGCATATTTCAATGCTGCTTTGTATGCTCCTTTCGCGATTCCTAAAGATAAAGCTGCAATCGAGATACGACCACCATCTAAAATCTTAAGTGCTTGCTTGAAACCATCACCAACATTTCCTAAACGATTTGCATCCGAAACACGTACGTTATCGAAGATTAACTCTGCCGTTTCCGAAGCACGCATTCCTAATTTATTTTCTTTTTTACCCGATGTAAAACCTGGCGTTCCTTTTTCTATTACAAAAGCTGTCGCGTTATTTTTAGCTCCTTTCTCTCCTGTTCTTGTCATCACAACCGCAACATCACCAGAAATTGCATGTGTAATAAAGTTTTTTGCTCCGTTAATCACCCATTCATCTCCATCTTTTACAGCTGTTGTAGACATTCCTCCTGCATCAGATCCTGTGTTGTGCTCTGTTAATCCCCAAGCACCAATCCATTCTGCTGTTGCTAATTTTGGTAACCAACGTTGTTTTTGTTCTTCGTTACCGAATTCTAAAATATGATTTGTACAAAGTGAATTATGTGCCGCTACAGACAAACCAATAGAAGGATCAACTTGTGAAATTTCATCTACAATTGATACATATTCATCATATGACAAACCACTTCCTCCATATTCTTCTGGAACAACGATTCCCATGAATCCCATTTTTCCAAGTTCTTTGAAAACTTCAACTGGAAAAGTTTGAGCTTCATCCCACTCCATTATATTCGGTTGAATGTATTGTTTTGCAAAATCTCTTGCCGATTGCGCGATTAATGATAAATTTTCATTTTCTAAGAAATCCATTTTTTTGAGTTTTTTTGTTTTTTTATGACTTTCCTCCAAAAGTAATAAATTTCTATTAAGTGAAAAGTTTTTCTTTTACGATTATTTTTACTCATTAAAAATAATTGACTATCAGCGTGTTTAAGTTAATAATATCCTTAAAAAAAACAAATGTTTAAAGTCATTTTCGGAAATGATATTTGACATTTTAATTCGGATGAATTAATCCGAGTTTTGTTTCGAAAAATAAAATAAACATTATGAAAAAAGGACTATTAATATTAGGAGCAATCTTTGCATCAACAATTTCATTTGGACAAGAGGCTAGTGAATTACATATGCGTGTAAGAGCAACTGGTGTAGTTCCTATGGAAGATGCTAAAATAGAAGCAATAGGTGGAAATGTAGCAGTTACAAACAATCTTATTCCAGAAATTGACTTTACCTATTATATTACAAAAAATATCGCGGCCGAATTAATCTTAGGAACATCTAAACACGAAGTTGTAGCGGTAAATACTGCATTAGGAAATTTAGATTTGGGACGAGTAATGCTGTTACCTCCAACTCTTAATGTACAATATCATTTGTATCCAACCAAAAACCTAAAACCTTATGTTGGTGCTGGAATTAATTATACAATCTTCTATGATCAAGGGCAAGGAAAAGGGAGAAACGCAGCCGTAACTAGTGTAGATTACAAAAACAATGTAGGTTTCGGATTTCAATTAGGATTTGATTACAAAATCAATGATAAATTATACTGGAACGTAGATGTTAAAAAATTATACTTAAACACAGACGTTACAGTTGGTGCAGCTTTAGACAAACAAGTTTATGTACCAGCAGATGTAGATCTTAATCCTTGGTTAATCAGTACTGGTATTGGTTTCAAATTATTCTAAAATCGACCTTTTATATATATTATGATTTTTTATTAACCAACTAAAAGATCAAAAAGAGAAGCAATTGCTTCTCTTTTTTTATTTAATATAATTTATTTTTACTCCTCCACTCTTTTATCTTCGATGTGATTTGTTCGAAAATATTCTCGAACCGAGACAAAAGTAGGCTCTATATGCACTAATACATCTTTTACTTGTGGCATTTTAGCTTGTACAGCATCTTTCAGATCATGACTAATTTTATGTCCTTCCACCACCGAAATCGTTCCATCGACTATTGCATGTAAATCGACATAATAATTCATTCCATTCTTACGCACATTACATTTTTCAGTCGCCATAACACCCGGAACATGCGAAGCGATTTCTCTAATTTGTTCAATTTCATTTTCGTACAATTGCTCATCCATAATTTCTCCCAACGCAGGTCGAAGGATTTTGTACGCATTATATAAAATAAAACTTGATGCAAAAAGTGCTGCAACATCATCTGCTGCCTCCCAACCTGGTCCCATTACCAATGAAATCGAAATTCCGATAAACGCCATTAACGATGTAATTGCGTCCGAACGATGATGCCAAGCATCTGCTTTTAGAGAAGAACTATTGGTTTCAACACTTTTTCGCATTACATACTGAAACGATAATTCTTTGAATAAAATAATTCCTCCAAGAACTAATAAGGTAAATGGTTTGGGCTGATGATGTGGTGTAATAATATTGTTAATACTTTCTTTTGCAATGATAATCGCAGAAACAATAAGGAAAGTAACCACTAAAAATGTGATTAACGCTTCTGCTTTTCCGTGTCCATAAGGATGATTTTCATCTGCAGGTTTTGCAGAATACTTTAGTCCAAAGAAAACAAATATAGAAGAAAAAACATCTGCCGAAGACTCGATTGCATCTGCAATAAGTGCGTAAGAATTCCCAAAATAACCAGCCAAAAACTTAATTCCAGCCAAAGAAGCGTTTCCTACAATACTAAAAATTGAAGCTTTGATTGCTTTTTCCGAATTATCATTCATACCAAAAAAATAAGCCCTACAAATGTAAGGCTTATTCTAATTTTGTATCTCGAAAATATTATTTTTCTAAGAATGGGTATTTGTAATCTTTTGCAGGAACAAATGTTTCTTTGATTGTTTGAACAGAAGTCCAACGTAACAAGTTCATTGCAGAACCTGCTTTATCATTTGTACCAGAAGCACGCGCTCCACCAAATGGTTGTTGACCTACAACTGCACCTGTTGGTTTATCGTTGATGTAGAAATTTCCACAAGCATTTTTCAATGCTTTAGCAGCTAATTCTACAGCAGCACGATCTTTCGCGAAGATTGATCCTGTTAATGCGTAAGCAGAAGTTTCGTCAACTAATTTTAAAGTTGCTTCAAATTCATTTTCATCATAAACATAAACTGATAATACAGGTCCGAAGATTTCTTCTACCATTGATTCATATTTAGGATTCGTTGCTTTGATAACTGTTGGTTGAACAAAATATCCAACTGAATCATCATAAGTACCACCGATTACAACTTCAGCTTCAGAAGATGCTTGTGCACGATCGATATATGCTTTAGATTTTTCGAAAGAGTTTTTATCGATAACCGCTGTCATGAAATTAGAGAAATCCTCTGGAGATCCTAATCTAACAGTTGCTAACATTTCTTTCATTTGTTTCTCAACTTCGTTCCATAAGTTAGATGGAATATAAGCACGAGAAGCAGCAGAACATTTTTGTCCTTGGTATTCAAATGCTCCACGAACTAAACCTACAGCAACTTCTGTTGGACAAGCTGATTTGTGAACCATTACGAAATCTTTTCCTCCTGTTTCTCCTACGATACGTGGATAAGTTCTGTAATTGTTGATGTTATCTCCAATTTGTTTCCATAAAGTATTGAAAACTTTTGTAGAACCTGTGAAGTGTAAACCTGCGAAATCTTTGTGTTCTAAAACTGTTTTTGCAGTTTCTGCTCCATCAGTTAAGATCATGTTGATTACACCATCTGGTAAACCAGCTTTTTTGAACACTTCCATTGTTACTTTAGCAGCTAAAGTTTGTTTATCAGAAGGTTTCCAAACTACAACGTTCCCCATCAAAGCCATACAAGATGGTAAGTTACCAGCGATTGCAGTAAAATTGAATGGAGTAATTGCGAAAGTAAATCCTTCTAATGGACGATAATCTACACGATTCCAAATTCCAGGAGAAGAAATTGGTTGATCTGCATAAATTTCTGTCATGTATTGTACATTGAAACGTAAAAAGTCAATCAACTCACAAGCTGAATCAATTTCTGCTTGCATTGCATTTTTAGATTGACCAATCATTGTTGCAGCATTTATTTTTGCACGGTAAGGACCAGCAATCAAATCTGCAGCTTTCAAGAAAATTGCCGCTCTATCTTCCCAAGGCATTGCAACCCAAGCTTCTTTTGCAGCTAAAGCTGTATCAATCGCTTTTCTTACATCATCTTGTGTTCCTTCGTGGAAATAACCAACAACTTTTTGGTGGTCATGTGGAGGACGAATTTCTTTTTTATTTCCTGAAAAAATTTCTTCAGAACCAATGTATTGAGGAACTTCAGTTACCTCGTTAAACATTTTTTTGTAAGCGTCTAATAATTGCGCACGCTCTGGTGTTCCAGGAGCATATGATTTTACCTCTTCGTTAACAGCGTGAGGAATTTGAGCAAATGATTTTGACATTTTGATTATTTTGTTTGTTTATACTTTTCAAAGTTCAAATTTAAGAAAAATAAATGGAAATGTTTCAGTTCAGATAATTAAGTCTTTTACCACTTTAAACATAAAATCATCCATTATTCTTCCTTTTTATTTTCTTTTTTATCTTTTGTATGAAGAATTTGATTTTCGATATTCTCTAAATATTGGATTTGCATTTCCTGTATTTCTAATAATTTCTTATTCTGATGAACCAATAAATGATCTATTTTTTCGCTTAATAATTTTATTTCCAATTCAGCTTTCAAGTTAATTTTATAATCATGTTCGGCTCTATCACGGTCTTTATCTTCTTGACGATTTTGACTCATCATAATAATTGGAGCTTGTATTGCTGCTAAACAAGACAAAATCAAATTGAGTAAAATAAATGGATAGGGATCAAAACCTTTGTTGTGCAACATCCAAAAATTAAGAAACATCCAAACCAATAAGAAAATAAAAAACGAAATAATAAATGTCCAACTTCCTCCAAAAGACGCTACTTTATCTGCGATTCTATCGCCTGTTGTCAATGGCTTTGATGTATTTTCTTTTATATTTTCGGAAAGAATAGAATTATCACGAATTGCTTCTACTACATCTTGATCCAATTTTTCCATTTCACCTTTTTCTTGCGAAATCAAATTTGCAAAAAATTGACGACGATATTTGTTCAATATTTTTATCGAAACATAATCTTCTTCGGTAATTGCTGGATAATCTTGCTCAATCAATTTAAAAATCTCTTGCTGAATTTCTTTTCCTTTTACAGCTTCGTAGCGATTAATTGGTTCTTGAGTTACAAAACATTTCATAATAATCTATTTTAGTCAAAAATCACATCACAAAAAACGCTCCTAAAATTAGAAGCGTTTTAATTATTAAAAGTTATTTGTGTAATAATCGAAATATTTACAATTTGATTTTATTTCTTGATATGTTTTCGTGTCCGAATATTGTTTCAAATTTTTAAAATTAGAACGATAATTTGCCACTTTAAACCCTAAAATTTTATCTTCGTTATCATATTGATTTTCGTACAAACGTTTCAACACAGGGTCTTTTGCATTATAAAATCTTCCTTGTTCATTCTTAGACAATGCAAACAAAATTTGCGCTTTCATTTCTTTGTCTATTGTCGAATCAAAAGCTTTTTTCAAATAATTTTCTGACGGCGTAAAATTATCTACGTAGTTTCCACCCCAACCGAAACTTTTGTAAAAGAAGTTGCTTGTCGCTTCATATTGATCACCATAATTATTAAATTTTGGTCCATTATCATTGTTTCGATCAAATGTCAACAAATAACGATAATAGCCTAAAGTCGTCGTATTGTAAAAGAAATTCACCAACAAATAATTCGCTTTTGCAGCTTCTTCGGTATTCTTCTTTGCTATTTTATTCAATTCAATCATCGCATTTGTCAATTCTAATTTTGACATTTTTGGTTTGATAAATTTGAATTCATTCAAATATGGTGTTGCGATCACTTGATTTTCGTCACAATTGAAACATTCAATCTTATTATATCCAAAGATTTTATTCGGAATATTATGATAACCATCAAACTGATTTTCTACCCAAGTTTTGCTTTCTTTTTCTGTTGTATAATCGTAATCATAAACAAAATAAGCACTTTCTGACGTGTGATATTTTTGATCAATCTTCTCAAATTCTTTTTTCGCCAAATCAAATTTCATTTCGCCTAAATACAATGTTCCTTTGAAATCGGCTAAATAATCTGATAATTTAAACTGAATTTCTTTTGATTTTTCTGTTCTCCAATCCCATGAACTCGATTTTACTTTTGCATTAATCAAATACTTTTCGAAAGCTGTTTTATTCGATTTTTTATCCAATTTATCCAAATCATTGATAATCGCCCAATCCGGATTTGAGCCTAATTGTGTAATTTCATTGTGAATCAAAAATGCTTTTCCTTTGTCACCTTGCAGAAAATATCGATTTGCCAAAACATCTAAAATCACATTTTTCAAGTTCATTTTTTGATCATCTTCATCCGAATAATCATAAACATCTTCTGGCAATTTTGGATATTCATAATTCAAAATCGACGCATATTTTTGCATCAATTGATTCTCGAAACTATCTGAAATTTTCTTTTGTTCGAAAATCTCTAATAAAATTTCAATCACTTTTTTCTGTTGTTGAAATTCTTTCGAAGTTGAATTCACTTTGGCTAAATACGTTTTTGTTTCCGAAAAATTTTTGTTCAATAAATTAAGATACGCCACCGATAAATTCCAATATTCTTTGTCATTAGCTTTTGTTGCTTGCGATTTTGCCAAAGAAATTAATTCATTAATCTGAATTTCATCTTTCGAATTTTCATCAGAACTTCCATAATAATCGTTATTCGCTTTTACAGGCAAATACAAATCCGTGTATTTTTTTCGCACTTGCGACGAATCCCAATAATAATCTTCAGGATTTTGTTGCAAATATTCGCGCTCAATTAAATTGATAGAACGCGCAAATAAAATTCTCGCTTGTGGCGCATTTACATCATTTGCAATAATTTTTTTTGCAGGCGCCAACGGATTCGAAAAATCGTTGTAACCAATTAACAAATACAAATCATTTTTCTCTTGAATCGTTTTGGCATTGGCTAACATTTTCTCATAATTCAAATCTTCTGTCACTCGCATCGATTGATAAGCACTCATTTTTCGATCATTCGAATGAGAAAAAACTTCGAAAAAGTCATAATTCGCCTGAATATAATTTCCAAGCGCACGCTCCGCACCACCTTTTTGATCTAATGCATAATAGTACATCGAATTTTTGAGTCCTTGCGAAGCCACATACATATTAAAATAGTTGATGGCATCTTTATATTCGTGGAAATAATGCGCAAAACGTACCAATTGATAACCATAACGGATTTTTAATTCTTTGTCCGTTTCTGCATTCCAACTTTTCTTTAGAACTTCAAGAACTTTTTTATAATTTAGATTATTGACATTTTTTTCGGGACGATCGACATACGACCATTCACCATTATCGATGTAATAAAAAGCCATGTAAGGCTCTAAATACTTAGCATACGACAGATAAAGTAAACTTTGTTTATTCTTTTTTACCCAATCTGTTGTTGCAAAATTATAGTTCGAATTCGACGATTTTCCATTCTTTACCATCATATCAATTTCTTGTTTCGATGCTTTAAAAACCAACTCAAATGCTTGTTGATAGCTAATTCCCAACGTTTTTTGCCAATCCAAAATATTTTCATTCTTTTGATTTGCATCCATTGTATAATATGGATTATCCAAAGTCATCAAAAATGGCTGATATTGCGGTGCTTCGCTTAATGTTTGCGAAAAAAGATTGTAGTAATAATAATCTTCTCCACCACCATCAGCACACGCAAATACTTTGGTTAAACCAAAAGTTAAGCATAAAGTAAGTACTATTTTTTTCATAATTGTGTTGGTATTGTTTTCAAAAATTTTGAGTCTAAATGATAATAAATCAAGCGATAATTGTAAGATAATTTTGTATCGATAAATGATTTTGTTTCAACTAATAATTCGGGAGAAATCCTTTCAACTTTTATTGTAAAACCTTTACTCACATAAAAATTTCGAACAAAAAAATCATCTTCCACTTCATAAAATCCATTTCTGATTTTCTTTACAGGTTTTCATATCAAATCTTGCTCCGAAAAGGAATTGATTAATTTTATTCTTCCTTGATGATTTGTCAAAATTGCCCACGAATAAATTGGCAAAGCAACATCTAATCTGATTGGATAATCGTTCAAGTTTTTTAAATAATCTTTTGCTATTTTCAAATCTAAAATCGAATTATTTTCAGATTGATCAGTTGGATTTTCGGTTGCATAACACATCAAAACCATTTTATCCAAAGGCGGAACTCCTTCTTTGTCTTTAAATTTGACTTGATGCAAACGCAAAGTTGCCGAAAGTTTTTTGCCCGAAATATGTTTCAATTCCGACAAAAACATAAAATAATTTTCGCGCGTAGATTTCGTCCAATCACAATCTATCTGAATTTCATTGAAACTTTTTAGATTTCCTCTTTCAGCCGTTTCACTCAAAAAATTATACACATCTTTTGCTAAAATTTTGATTTGATCTTTTGATGTATTCAGAAAAGTTTGATTGGTAATAAAAACCGTCGGAATATAATTGACATTGAGTTTCGTTGCATCAAAATTCTGAATAATTCCAACTGGAGAAATTTTATTCAACTTTTTATCCACATCAAAAAAACGAACATAAATATTTTCCACTTTTAGTGAATCAACCGCTTTTTTCTCTGTTTCATTCACCGAATAATTACTTCGCCAATAATAAAAATCAATTGGTGATTTTTTGGTTTCAGAAGTACATCCAACCAAACTAATTATCGTAAACAGTATTAAAAATCTAAATAAAAATTTCATACTCAAATTTAACTCAAAATCTATAAATCACAATCGATGAAAATAGTGAGATTTTATCAAATTAATTGTCGAAATTTATCCTCTATAATATTCTTAAAAAATGAATGATAAAAATTTTCAGCGTGTAATCGAAATGTCTTTTGCAAATGTTTATCCGCATTACATCACAAAAGCAGAAAAGAAAAACCGAACAAAAACGGAAGTTGATCAAATTATTTTTTGGTTAACAGGTTATACTGAAAAAGATTTGGAAGAAATTTTAACGAAGAAAACTAACTTTCATGATTTTTTTGAAAATGCACCAAAGTTTAATCCAAATGCAACTAAAATAAAAGGTGTGATTTGCGGTTATCGTGTGGAAGAAATTGAAAATCCATTGATGCAAAAAATTCGATATTTAGACAAATTAATCGATGAATTAGCCAAAGGAAAAATAATGGAAAAAATTTTGAGAAGTTAAGCTACTTATCTCCTCGAATTTCCAGTTCCATATCCCATCAACACATCGTATCGTTGTCCCCAAGGGCGATAGTAAAACAATGCTTGATATTGATTTTCGGTTTGCCAAAAACTTCCGCTCACATAACTTGGATCGATTTTGCCTGTTTTGGTATTTTTTACGACATATTGATAATTGTAATAACCTTGTTTCAAGAATAATTCGGTTACCCAAAATCCTGCATCGTCTTTTTCTAATTTCGAATTTTCATCAATTTCCCAATTATTAAAAGCACCTACAACATACGGAACGTATAATCCATTTTGATCTTCGAAAGCATCTAAGGCAAAATAAACCCATGAATAATCTGCTTCAGAATTTGCTGCATATTCGTTTCCATAACGGTTATTTCGGATATAAAAATTACCATTAATGTCTGGATAATCATCATAAGGTAAATTATATTTCGGAATATCTGCACGCAAAACAGTGTGATAAACACTATCTTTTCTGAATGTTTTTTCTGTTGTTAAACTCGGAACTTCTAAATTTTTGTTATCAAACCAATTGTATTCTGCACCACCGTCAAACAAAATATTAGTATCATTATATGTTAATTGATTTGGACGAGAAAAAGATGGTCGATTGACAAAATAACCTTCGTTCCAATTGTTATTTTTCATCAAAAATAATCTTGCACCATCAGGAACTTCAGTTAAATTTTGTGTTCCACTCGAAACTTGAACTTGCAAACGCTGATTCAATTCTTTTACGGTTGGATTATTGTAACGAGAAACCATCACTCCAACATCCGCAATTGGTTGATAAACGGCAAAACGTTTCGTGAAAATTGGGTTTGAATCATTTTCTAAATACACTTTTAACACATAATTTCCAGGTAATTTTACATTCATTTGATCATTCGGAAATTGAATTTGATAATTGGTATATTTTTGATACGTATTGAATGAATTCTTATATGTTCGCGCATAATCAGCATTAACACCATTTAAAAATTCGGTTTGAAAAATATTCGATTCTGACCAATCTGCATTTCTGTGTTCAATAGAATATTGATAACGCTTATAACCTGCACTGATATCATCAAAAAGAAAAATTAATCTTTCGCTAGAACCTAACTTGATAACGGGTGTATTATCGTTTGTTTGCGGATTAAAAACTTGAACCGTCTTGATATTCTTTGGAGGAATTACATCTTGAAATTGCCCAAAAAGAATTGAAGTCAATAGACAAAGTATAATCGAATAGAATTTCATTTTCATTATAATTTTGATTGTTAAAAATACAAAAAAAGCGCATGCCTTTTTGAAAAAGACATACGCTTATATAACTCTAAAATTTATTTTTTAGTACAAAGCAGGAAACTCGTTTGGTTTCGCTTCGCGCATTAGTTCATAGACTTGTTCTGTAATATCATCAACAGAAGGTTTTGAAAAATAATCTCCATCAGTCGCATACGCAGGACGGTGAGCTTTCGCTGTAATCGTCAATGGTGCGCTATCTAATGTAAAATATCCACCTTGTTTCTCGATAATTTCTTGTAACAAGAATGCACTTGCTCCACCTGGAACATCTTCGTCAACAATAACTAAACGATTCGTTTTGTTCAAACTTTTTGCAACATCTGCATTGATATCGAAAGGCAATAAAGATTGTGCATCAATTACTTCAACAGAAATACCTAGTTGCTCCAATTCTTTCGCAGCATCCATCACAATTCTCCAAGTAGAACCGTATGTTAATAACGTTACATCTTTTCCTTCTTTTGTAATTTCTACTTCACCTATTGGCGTTGTAAATTCTCCAATATTAGTTGGTGCAGGTTCTTTCAAACGATAACCATTCAAACTTTCTACAACAATTGCAGGCTCATCTGCTTGCATCAATGTATTGTAAAAACCTGCGGCTTTTGTTAAATCACGTGGAACTAAAACATTCACGCCACGAACCAAATTCAAAATTCCTCCCATTGGCGAACCTGAATGCCAAACACCTTCTAAACGGTGACCACGCGTTCTGATAATCACAGGCGCTTTTTGACCTCCATTCGAACGATAAAGCACAGTTGCCAAATCATCAGAAATTCCTTGTAAACAATAAAGGATATAATCTAAATATTGAATTTCTGCAATTGGACGTAAACCACGCATCGCTAATCCAATTCCTTGACCAAGAATTGTTGCTTCGCGAATACCTGTATCCGAAATACGATCGATACCATATTTTGCTTGAAGACCTTCTAAACCTTGGTTTACATCACCAATATTTCCAGCATCTTCACCAAAAACTAATGCCTTTGGATATTTTTCGAAGATTTTATCAAAGTTATCACGAACAATTACACGACCATCTTCTAACGCTGGATTTTCTCCAAACTCAGGTTTTACTTGTGGTACTTGAGTTGCCGTTCCTGAAACTAATTTAGTCGAATAGATTTCTTCTTCGCGCTTCATTTTGGCATCTAACCAAGAAATTAATTCAGCTTTTGTAACTAAATTTTCTGAACGTATTAAACGAATTACTTTACGAACAGCTCCATAAACATCACGTTTGAAAGGACTTTTCTTTGATTTTAGATTACTAATTTCAATGTTGATAAAAGCACCGTTTGCACTTTCTAAAGCAATTTTCGTTAATAATTCTAACGCTTCATTTTTCAAATCCAAAATTGGATTCAAATAATCGTCCCAACATTGTTTTTGAGAAGCTTTTACTTCAGCTTTTACTTCAGCTTCTAATTGATCCAACTCTTCCGCAGAAATAATTGCTTCTGAATGATCTGCAAATGCTAAAATATATTCACGGAATTTTGAGATTCCATCAAAATCTTTTTCCCATGTCAAACGCTCCTCTGATTTATAACGCTCGTGCGAACCAGAAGTCGAGTGACCTTGTGGTTGCGTACATTCTTGCACGTGTACAATACACGGAATGTGATGCTCACGCGCAAATCTTTCTGCACGTGTATACGCTTCAATCAAAGCAGGATAATCCCACGCTTTTACAGTAATAATTTCGTAACCTCTTTCCTCTTCCGTTCTTCCGAAACCTGATAATAATTCAGAAAGATTCGATTTTGTGCGTTGAAATTTAGCTGGTACAGAAATTCCGTAACCATCGTCCCAAATAGAAACAACCATTGGCACTTGCAAAACTCCACCTGCATTTATCGTTTCCCAAAAATGACCTTCAGAAGTACTTGCGTCACCAATTGTTCCGAAAGCAATTTCATTTCCGTTTACAGAAAATTGTTGATCTTCGTCTGATTGAGGAACATTTCTAAAATATTTTGAAGCTTGTGCTAAGCCTAACAAACGTGGCATTTGACCAGCTGTTGGCGAAATATCAGCACTCGAATTTTTTTGTTCTGTTAATTTTTTCCAAGAACCATCTTCATTTAAAGAACGTGTTCCGAAATGAGATGTCATTTGACGACCTCCTGATGAAGGTTCTTTCTCTAAATCTGTTAAAGCGTATAATTGTGCAAAAAATTGTTCAACAGTTAATTGACCAATTGCGAACATAAATGTTTGATCGCGATAGTATCCAGAACGGAAATCTCCATTTTTGAATACTTTTGCCATTGCAATTTGTGGTAATTCTTTTCCATCACCAAAAATCCCAAATTTTGCTTTCCCAGTAAGTACTTCTCTTCTTCCTAAAAGACTTGCTTCACGAGACATAAAAGCCGTCTTGTAATCATTAATGATTTGACTTTTAAACTCTTCGAAAGTAATTTTATTTACCTCTTTTGTTTCCATTTCTTTTGTTTGTTGCATCACAAATTTAACAAAAGATTTGTAACTTACACCATACAATTTGCGTCTAACGAATAGATTATAGAATTGTATCATCCAATTAATAACTATAAAAATAAATACATGAAAAAAACTTTACTGAGTATATGTCTGGTTTTTGCCTTTGCAAATTCACCATACTTAATGGCTCAAACGAAATCTGGAAACGCAACTTTTGTGACGCAAGTAGAAGGAATTAAGGAATACAAACTACCAAATGGATTACAAGTTTTATTAGTCTCTGATCAATCGCAAAGTAATGTTGTAGTAAATATTGTTTACAATGTTGGTTCTAAACACGAAGGTTACGGTGAAAAAGGAATGGCGCATTTGTTAGAACATATGTTGTTTAAATCAACAAAAAACTTAGGTGATATCAAGAAAATGTTATCTGACAAAGGTGGACGTGCAAATGGAACGACATATTATGATCGTACAAATTATTACGAAGTTTTCCCATCAAGCGACGAAAATTTACGTTGGAGTTTGGAAATGGAAGCTGATCGTATGATTAATGCAACCATTAAACAAGAAGATTTGGACAAAGAATTTTCGGTTGTACGTAATGAATTTGAAATTGGTGAAAATGATCCGTCAAGTGTTTTAATGGAACGCGTTATTTCTGCTGGCTATTTATGGCACAATTACGGAAAATCTACAATTGGATCTAAAGAAGATATTGAGCGTGTAAAAACACCACAGTTGCGCAAATTCTACGAAAAATATTATCAACCAGATAATGCAACCTTAATTATTGCTGGAAAATTTGACGAGAAAAAAACGATGGAATATGTGAATCAGTATTTTGCTTCGATTCCAAAACCAACTCGTGTTTTAGACGAAATTTTAACAGTTGAGCCAGCGCAAGATGGTGAAAAATTTGTTGAAGTAAAACGTGCAGGAGATTCCCAATCTGTTGGTGTAATGTATCACGTTGCAGCATATAGCGATAAAGATTATGCAGCAATTGATGTTTTAAATAATATTTTAACTTCAGATCCTTCGGGATATTTGTACAAATCTTTAGTTGACACACACAAAATTGCTTCAATTTGGGCGTATAGTCCAGAAGTTCGTGATGCAAGTTTCTTCTATATCGGAACTGAAATTCCAAAAGAGAAAAACATCGAACAAACGAAAAATGATATTCGTGCAGAATTAGACAAAGTTGCTACAATTAATTATACTGATCAAGATGTACAACGTGCGAAAGCAAGTATTGTGAAAAACATCGAAAATCAAAAAAATAATACGATTAATTATGCCATTGGTTTAACAGAAATTGTTGGTGCGGGTGATTATCGTTTAGGTTTCTTATACCGCGATAATATCGAAAAAGTAACCAAAGAAGATGTAAAACGTGTAGCTGAAAAATATTTTAAAGCGAATAATAGAACAGTTGGAACTTTTATTCCGACAAAAGATGAAATTCGTGTAAAACCAGCTGAATTAACGAATAAACAGATTACAGAATTAGTTTCGAATTACAAAGGTCGTGCAGTTGAGAAAGAAGCAAAACCATTTGAAGCTTCAATCAAAAACTTAAAAGCTCATTATGCAGAAGGAAAATTGAACAATGGTCTAAAATATGGAATCATCGACAAAGAAATTAAAGGTGAAAAAGTAATTCTTTCATTTAATTTACCTGTTTCGAATGAAAAAGATTTGGCAAACAAAGGAATGATCGGTCAATTAACGGCTGAATTGTTAATGTCTGGAACGAAGAATTTAACAAAAGAACAAATCAAAGATCAATTAGATGCTTTAAAATCTTCGGTTGGATTTAGATTTGGAGGACAAAATTTATCTGTAACAATTAATACGTACAAAAATTCATTAGACAAAACAATGGATATCGTGCGTCAAATCATTACAGAACCAACTTTTCCTGAAGCTGAATTAGCAAAATCTGTAAATGAATACACAACATATTTAGATGCAAATACAAACGATCCGCAAGCATTAGCCTTCAACGAAATTAGTCGTTTAACATCTAATTATCCTAAATCTTCTATTTTTTATACAGCTTCTTTTGCTGAAACAAAAGATGATTTAAAGAAAATCAAACAAGCTGATTTAGTTGATTTTTATAAAAATATTTTAGGTGCACAAAATGGTGTTGTTTCTATTATTGGAACAAATGACAAAGCGAAAGTTGAAAAATTATTAAACGATACTTTTGGTAAATGGAATAGCAAATCGAAGTACGAAAAAGCGTATCCAACTTTTACAGCAACGAAAAAAGAGGATAAACTTTATAACATTCCAGACAAAGAAAATGCTGCTGCAGTTGGATCAATTAACTTCAAAATGAATCGTGAGAGTGCTGATTACGCCGCAATGGTTATGGCAAATGAAATGATTGGAAGTGGAGGATTTTTATCTGCTCGTATTCCAATGCGATTAAGAGAAAAAGAAGGAATCAGCTACGGCGCAGGTTCTTATGTTTCGATTCCAAGCGATCCTAAAAACGACGTTTCTTCTTGGGGATATTATGCATTCTTGAATCCAACAAAACGTGAAGCGGTTGAAAAAGCATTGAAAGAAGAAGTTGCAAAAGCATTGAAAGATGGTTTCACAGCGGACGAATTGAAAACAAATATTGTAAGTTGGAAAAACGGACGTACGACTTCTTTGGGAACTGACGGAACTTTATTAGGTTTATCGAATGGTTATTTATTGAACGGAATTTCGTTTGATGAATTTGATAATTTAGAGAAAAAAGTAGATGCATTGAATGTAAACCAAGTAAACGAGGTTTTCAAAAAGTACATTTCTTTGGATAAATTGACTTCTGTTTACACAGGAACTTTTGATAAAAAGTAAATACAATTCATATTAATTAAAAGAAAGCTTCAGATTATTCTGGAGCTTTTTTTATGATTTATTTAGAATAAAATTCTATCTGATTATTCATTTTCGGTCTAAAATGTGAAAAAATTTGTTAAAAAACCCTCATTTTAACATCATCATAAGTTTTTGGCATCATAATTTCTTAACACTAGAAACAATAAAAAAACAATTAACCTTAAATAATAATTCATATGCAAGGATTAGAAGAAAACAATCAACCAACAAACAAAGGAAAAAACGGTTTAGTAGTTCCTTTGGCATTAGTCGGAATCTTATTAGCAGGAAGCGTAGGATATAATATTTATCAAGCAAACCAAATCGGGAATCTTGAAAAAAATGAATCTTTAAATTCTCAAATCCTTAAAAACGAAACGGGTCAAAAAGATCAAATTCGTAAACAATATGATTCTATTTTAAACGACTATACACAATATAAAGCTCGTATCGAAGATCGTAACAATTTATTGGGCGATAAAGAAAATATGATTCAGTTAAAGAATCAAGATATTCAAGAAATTCTAGATAAAGACAATCCTACTGCAGAAGAAATGAATCGTGCTCGTAAAATGATCAACGATTTAGAAGGAAGTGTAAAAAATTACAAATCTGAAGTTGCTCGTTTACAAAAAGAAAATGCAATTCTTGTACGTAGCGTTGACGAATTAAATAATAAAAATTCTGCTTTAACAACAGACAACAACAATTTAAGAGAAAACAATAAAGAGTTAACATATAACTACGAAACAGAAAAAAGTGTTCGTCAAAAAGACAATGCAATTTCGAAAGGAAAGATCAATGAATTAAGTTCAACTTTATCTGTTTCTAATCAACAAATCAAAGGAATTCGTGTAAGAAATAGCGGAAAAGAAGTTGAAAAAACACGTGCAAAACGTATTGATAAAATTCGTGTTTCTTTTGATGTAGATCGTAATTCGAGAACAGAATCTGGAGACAAAAAATTATATGTTGCTATCTATAATCCTGACGGAACATTAGGAAGATATGGAAATGCGCAAGGCGGACAAATTGAATTGAGATCTGGAGATACAGTTAATTTCTCTGATGCAATCAACTTTAATTACACAAACGGACAAACAAAAAATATTACGTTTGATTGGGAAAACGAGGAATTCCAAAAAGGAGTTTACACGTTCAATGTTTACGAAAATGGATTTAAGATTAGTCAAGCAAAAATAACCCTAAACTAATTATTGACACAAGACTAACCAAGAAAGCTCAGCAATTGCTGAGCTTTTTTTGATTTAATATATCTTTTAAATATTATCGTTTCAAAAGATTGATACTAACAGTTGCCAATTCACTGTTTGGATATTTTTTGAACAATGTTTTATCTGGAACTAAACCAGTTTCTTGACAAATTCGATGAAAAACATCGACTTCTACAATATATTGATCCGAAAATCCATGCGTTGCATCATACGCTGTTGCAGGTGTATTTCCTAAATTCTCCGCCGTTAAATCTGGAGCAATCGTATGTAATTCGATCAATAACAAACCAAATTTATCTACATAAGGCGCCCATTTTTTGAGATGATTCAATAAATTTTGTTCCACATCATTATTTGACAATCGTTTTCCTCTAAACGCAAAAGCTCCTGTAGAAGCACTAATTCGATTTGTTTTGATATCTTCTACATCTTCCCAAATTCGATTATGATCTAAAAATGTTCTAATGTTTAATAAATCACTCAACTCTATTGAATAATCATTTTTCAAATCTGTTGCCAAACGATCTGGATCACCAATATCACCCCAAATCACTTTTGCCCAAATATCATTTTTAATTAAATTGGCACGCGTTACTTTCAGCGCTGCTTGATTATAATCTGCACCAACCAAAAAAAGTGGATATTCGTCGAGATGTTTTCCCCGTAAGGTTTGACGTTCTATCACATCATACAAATGTTGTAAAAGCGCTCCATTCCCGCATCCCATATCCAAAATTCCTTTCGGTTGCTCTTCTATTGGACGATTAAAAATATCTACAATAAACTCATCAATCACTTTGAAATAAGTGGAATGCGCTCCTCCACTACCCCAAACATTCATTTCGCGATTCACGTGTTGTTCATCTTCGCCTTCGGTAATTTCACGCAATTTTGTTGGCGAACCAAAAAGCAAATCATTCAACTTCGCGAACATTGGTAAATAAGAAACTGTAACACCATAAGATGTTGCACGGCGCGCAAAAAATAATCCTATTTCTGTGAATTTATAGTTTTTTTCGTGTTTTGTAAACCAACCTAATTCGGTTAATCGTTCCAATATTTTCTCGAAAGTTTGTGGGTTTTTGTGAAATTCATCTGGATTGAAAGAAGCTTCCATAAAGTATTTATGAAACAAACCACTCATTCCCATTCGCACAATAATTGGTCCAACTAAAACGCCTTCGATATGTTTGGTAATTTGATAATGCAAAGGTTTTTCAAGAAACTCTTCGTCGTCAGCAGTCATCAAATAAGTTTTATATTTATCAAATAATTTAATCCATTTTTTACAAAATTCATCCGAAAAATCATGTTGATTAATTACTTCATTTTCTGCCAAAAAAACAGCTAAATCATGGTAAATATCAACATTAGTAAATGCGCGATCTGAATATTTATTGGTTTGAATCTCGACGCTATTTTCTGCATTATTCACTGAATATTCTAACATATTCTGCGAAGCCAACACACGCAAAGCAACATTTAGATAACCTTCGTTTGCCTGAAATTCGTTTGTCAATTCTTCTAACTGTATAGTTTTACGCTCGACGATATAATGCAAAGCTCCTTTTTTAGCCAAAGCACTTAATACCGGAGCCGTTACCAAACCATCGAGATGTCTAAAAATTAACGATCTCAAATATTTTTTATCCATTTTGGGCGATTTTTTCTACTATAAATATATTGAAAATTGCGAAAAGTTGATGTGAAGGTTATTGTAAAATTTTAAAAATTAGAAATTAAAAAAAACCTCATCTATTGACAAGGTTTTTGATGTATTTGATTAATCAATTTTGATAAAATTACCATTCAAATCAAATTTCAAATCGACATTATTTTGTAACAATTCTACTTTTATTTCTTTGTCTTTTGTATCCATTTCAATTGATTTCGCATCGATTTTAGGATATTTTGATTGAAGATATTTTTGAATATTATCTGGGAAAAATTTAATCGGAATCGCTTTTCCTAAACCATTTTTCACCTCCTTCCAATCACCATTATCTGTAAATTCTATTTTTGTTCCGTCTTTCAACTGAATATTATATGTTGTGATATTGCGTTCAACTTCTTTTATCGCATTCACAAACTCCATATTACCAAAGTTTTTCGAAACAAAATTTTGTGCATTAATAGGTAAACTATTTGCTGAAATCACCGTTTCATTTGGATCAATATTTACCGTTTTTTGTTGACCATTATCTTGTAAAACCTCATAAGTATTTTGTGAAGTCGATGACTCTGGATGATTCGCAATATCACTTTCCGAAACAATTGGCTGTTCTGCAACTTCAGATTTACTTGTGATAACTTCTGAGTTTTCTGTTTTCTTCGATTCACACGAAGAGAAAACTAAGCTTAAAATGGCGGCTGTTGATAAAATTATTTTTCTCATGATTTGGATTTTAAACGTTTATCAACAAGCATTATACCATAAAAAAAGCTGATTAAAAATTTAACCAGCTTTTAAGAATTTATTTTTTCTTCTGAACTAAAATCAGGTATTCCCAAGGTTTTAATTTCAGTTTTGTTGTTGCATCAAATGTAACATCTTCGTTGTTCATAAAGTTTTTGTACACACCATTAATTGGAACTATAATTTCTTTATTTGCTTTCGTAAAATTCGCAATAAAATAAGCTTCTGTCGTATTTTTATGACGTTTGAACGCTAAGATAGATTTATCATCAGATGTTTTCAAACGTTCGTAAGAAGCCGCTTTTTTCGCTCCATTAAATGCTTCATTTGTGATTTTAAGTTCTCCTAACTTTTCATAAACGCCACGCATTTTTGCTGTTGGATTACGATCAATAGAATCTTTGACAAAGAATTTTAAACGACGATTAAAATCTTCTTCTTGTCCATTATAAATCAATGGAATTCCAGGTAAAGTATACGTTAATGCAGCAAATGTTTCTACCGCATCACCCATTCTTTCGTATTCAGTTCCAGCCCAAGAATTTTCGTCATGATTTGATGTGAATAATAATTTGTAATCATCTGCTTGCCATTTTTTCGGAATCGAATCCATGTACGCATCAATCGCAGAAACATTCTTTTTACCTTTTGCAATATCATTCATGATATGATGAATTTCCCATCCGTAAGCGGCGTCAAATGCATCATTTGCTAATAATTCTGGTTTCTCCGTTTCAGCTAACATAAAAATTTCGCGACCATTTGCCAATTGCGGTTTTGCTTCATTCCAAAAATCTGTCGGAACTTCGTGCGCCATATCACAACGGAAACCATCAATTTTGAAATCATCTAACCAATATTTCATATCGGCAATCATCTGTTTGCGCATTTCTTTGTTATCGAAATTTAATGCCACAACATCCGACCAATCGTAAGGAGAATGCATTTTTCCGTTCTTATCTTGTTCGTACCAATCGGGATGTTGTTTTACCCAAGGATGATCCCAAGCCGTGTGATTCGCAACCCAATCCAAAATCACATAGATTCCGTTTTTGTGCGCTTCATCAACTAATTTCTTAAAATCTTCGGCATTTCCAAATTCTGGATTGATTCCTCTATAATCTTTGATCGAATAATACGAACCTAAACCTTCTTTTCGATTTTCTTCTCCAATTGGATAAATAGGCATAATCCAAAGGATTTTAACACCTAATTTTTTGATATTCGAAATCTCATTTGTTACCGCAGCAAAAGTTCCTTCTGGCGAAAATTGACGAACATTCACTTCATAAATCACAGAAGTTTCCGCCATATCAGCCGTAAAAGGCAAAATACTTTGTTCTTTCCTTTCTTTTTTAACGTCTTCTGACTTTGTTTCCTTTTTGCTTTCACAACTTGTCAAAAACAAAGTTGTTATCAAGGTTAAACCAACTATTTTTTTTATCATTTTTCTTCTATTACTTCTCAAAAAATTAATTCACTTTTTCCAATAATACAATATCAGAAGTCGTATTCAATTCTAAATTTCCGTTCACAACTTTTCCTGAAAAACCTGAATAAGCATCGCGAATTTTAGTACCATCTTTCCAGATAGAACTTACATTAATTGTTTTTTTACCAATTGGCATTTCCAATCCAATCACCACTTCGTCTGTTTTATATTTTCTTGTAAAAATATACGGAGAATTTTGCAAATCTGTTTGATTTCCTGCTCCAACCGCTGGATGATCTCGTCTAAATTGTCCTAATTTTTGGTAATGATTCAATAATGATTCCGTTTCTGAATTTGGTTTAATAACTTCCCAGTTCATATTCGAACGAAGATTTGCATCTCCATCAACACCTTCAATCTCTAACGGACGAGCCGTTTCGTCTCCATAATAAATTTGCGAAATCCCTGGCGCCAATAACAATCGAGTTCCTGCATCCCAAGGATTTTGACGATTTTTATCAAAAGGCGAACCGTCATCGTGCGAGGTAATGTAGCTCATCACAGACTTTCCTTTCATCTTATTTTGAAGAATATCATTGTATCGATCAAAAACAGTTTGATTAGATTCTTTTTGAGTTGAACGCAAATCGAAATTGATTAATGCATCAAATCCATTCTCGAAATAATTAACTGTTTTATCAGGAAAATTATATTGCTGACCATCATTAATCGAATATCCATAAACTTCTCCTAACAAGAAAAACTTATTTTGATCCAATACTTTTGTAGGATTATTCGTTTTATATTCTGCGAAAGCATCTTGACAAATTTCTTCGAATTTCTTCCAAACATTTTCTTCCGTATGTTTCACCGTATCGACACGATAACCATCAATTCCATACTTTCTAATATAATCTGAAAGCCATTTCATAATATAATATTTCGGTGCTTTTGGAAGATTATATTTCGCGAAAAAAGCATTCAATTCAGCAACTTCTTTGTCTAAACGACCTTCTTGCGACCATTTTGCTAACAATTGCGGGGGCAACATCACATCATTTTCTGATTCCGTTAAAATGTCTGGAAGATTTTTTACCAACGTACATTCAATCGTCGTTTTGTAAGACTCATAAGTACATTGTGGCGAAACACGAACCCAATCAGCAGGAAACACACCATCCGAATTTGTAACTGGACCTGTGTGATTAATCACCGCGTCCAACATAATACGAATGCCTTTCGCATGTGCTTTGTCTACTAATTCCTGTAACTCTTTTTCAGTTCCCCAGTTTTTATCAATCGACGTCCAATCTTTTGTCCAATAACCGTGAAATCCATATGTTTTTCCTTGTCCTTCATCAACATATCCATGAATTTGCTCCACAATCGGTGTCATCCAAATCGCATTAACTCCTAAATCTGAAAAATAATTATCTTCGATTTTATTGATTACCCCACGAAAATCTCCTCCTTCAAAACCTCTTAATTTAGATGTTTTAGCAGTTCTCCCGTAATTAACATCATTCTTTTTATCTCCATTCTCGAAACGATCGGTCAATAAAAAATAAATATTTGCACCATTCCAAACAAATAGTTGTTTTTCTGAATGATTTGTCTGCGTAGCTTGTGTTGTTGTTTTTGAACAAGAGCTTAAAAACAATGAAGCTATTCCTAACGTGAAAAGTATTTTTTTCATACTAAAAAGTTTTGAGTAGTAAGTTTTGAGTATTGAGTAACAAGTTTCTCAATACTCATCACTCATTACTTATTTAATTTCTTTGATACTAATTGCAAAACCTCCACCAGCTTGAGATGTTAAATCTAAAACAGATTTTGAATCAACCTTTTTTGTTTCAATTTTATAGGCTTGTGGATTTGTTTTGTAATGCGCATCTTTTGCATCTGCATAAATTTTCGCTTCGTATTTTTTTCCTTTATCTAAGAAATCTAATTTAATTTTTGTTGAACGAGGCGTTTCACCATTTACATTTCCAACAAACCAATTGTTCGAATTTTTATCTTTACGCGCAATTGTTAAATATCTTCCTGGTTCAGCTTCCAAATAATTAGAATCTTGCCAATCTACAGGCACATCTTTGATGAATTGAAATGCATCAGAAAATTGTTTGTAATGCTCGATAATATCAGCAGCCATTTGTAAAGGAGAATACATTGTCACGTATAAAGCCAACTGATTTGCAATCGTAGAATTAACGTGAGAATGATTGTTTGGATTTAATTTTTTCACATCCATTTCGAAAATACCAGGCGTGTAATCCATTGGTCCACCTAATAGACGTGTGAAAGGTAAAACCGTTACGTGATTTGGTTTAGAACCACCGAAAGCTTGGTATTCTGTTCCACGTGCAGATTCGTTTCCGATTAAATTTGGCCATGTACGCGCAACTCCTGTAGGACGAACCGCTTCGTGTGCGTTGACCATTATTTTATAATCAGCCGCTTTTTCGATTGCATATTGATAATGATTAATTGTATTTTGGCTGTAATGATAATCTCCACGAGGAACGATATCACCAACATATCCACTTTTTACAGATGTATAACCATTATCGTTCATGAATTTATATGCTTTATCCAAATGTCTTTCGTAATTACGAATTGATCCCGAAGTTTCGTGATGCATCATAATTTTTACACCTTTTGATTTTGCATATTCATTTAATGCTTTTACATCAAAATCTGGATAAGGCGTTACAAAATCGAACACATAATCTTTGTGATTTCCGAACCAATCTTCCCAACCTTCGTTCCAACCTTCTACCAATACCGCATCGAAACCATGTTTTGCAGCAAAGTCAATGTAATTTTTTACATTTTCGTTATTAGCCGCATGTTTTCCATTTGGTTTTGCGTTTTTATAATCCGTTATTCCTAATTGCACTGTAGAAAAATCGTCTGTATAAGCCCAAGAACCACGACCTGTAATCATTTCCCACCAAATACCTACATACTTCACTGGTTTGATCCATGAAGTATCTTCAATCTTTGATGGTTCATTTAAATTATATACTAATTGTGGCCCTTTAAACGCAATATCTGCCGCATTATCACTTGCAATAACTGTTCTCCAAGGTGTATTAAAAGGCGCTTGTAAATATCCTTTATCACCTAATGCATCAGGCGTTAACCACGATTCAAATACTAAATTTTTATCGTTTAAATTTAGATTCATTGCTGGATAATTGATTAAAGCTGCTTCATGAATGTTGATGTATAATCCATTCTCAGCTTTCATCATTAATGAAGTCTGAACTCCTGTTTTAGAAAATGATTTTTGTGATGCATTTCCAGTATAGGCTTGATCAAATAATCCTCTAATTTCTGATAACTTTGATTCTGTGTAATCATATTCTTGCGTATCATAGTCACCCGGAATCCACCATGTTTTGTGATCTCCTGCCATAGCAAATTGAGAATGCTCTTCTTTTATCACAAAATATTTTAAATTCTTTTGCTCAGGAAATTCGTAACGGAATCCTAAACCATCATCAAATAATCGGAATCTAATCACCATTTGACGATCTGTTTTCGGTTGAGAAACTGTAACTGCTAATTCGTTAAAATTATTTCTGATTTTAGCTACTTCTCCCCAAACTGGTGTCCACGTTTCATCAAAAGTTGAAGTCTTTGTATCTACGATTTGAAAACCAGATACAAAATTTGTAAATGCATTTTTATCTCCGACTTGATTTTCCCATTCAAAACTCATTTGATTGTTCGCTTTAAATTCGAATCCTAAAGTTGAAGGTTTGATGACATCTTTCCCTTTGTATTTTAATTGATACGTTGGTTTTCCATCTTTCGATAAAGAAAAATCTAATTTGAAATTTCCATTTGGTGATTTCAATTCTTGACCGTAAACGACGCTCATCATTGAAATTCCTAACGCTATAATTGATTTTAAGTGTTTCATTATAATTTGTTTATTTTTTATATCTATATTTTTTTGTCTTTTTGAGATTGCCGAAGAATTAATTCTCCAATATTCTTTTCTTGATAAAAAAGTATTCAAATTGTCAAGCTAAATTTATTTCAGCTTCTCATCATCTTTAATTTGATCCTGCACTTCGACTTCGCTCAGTGACCTATTCAAGATTACTTTAAATAACATTCTAAGCTTATCAAAGAAGCTTAAAAATACACTTCGACAAGCTCAGTGTGACAATTTATTAATGAGAATTGAAAGAAGTTCTACGTAAAACGTATCACGTAGAACTTAAAACATTTTCTACTTTATTGGAAAAATCGAAATTGCTGTTCCTCCACTCGCCGCTAAATTCAATTTCAGTTTTGATTTTGAATTTACTTTTACTTTTTTGATGTCGTATGCTTTTGGATTTTTATCCCAATGTGCATTTTTCGCATCTTGGTAAATTGTTGCTTCGTAAGTTACTCCAGGCGTTAAGAAATCTAATTTAATTTCAGTTTTTCGAGGATTTTCATCTGTAATCGCACCTACAAACCAATTCTCCCTTCCTTTTGCTTTACGCGCTACTGTTAAATAATCACCAGGCTCAGCTTCTAAGTATTTTGTATCGTCCCAATCCACTGCCACATCTTTGATGAATTGGAAAGCATCGGCATACTTCTCGTAGTTTTCTGGTAAATCGGCAGCCATTTGTAACGGAGAATATAACGTCACATATAAAGCCAATTGTTTCGCTAAAGTGGTATGCACTTTTGTATCACGACCAACATTATACACTTTCATTTCTGTTTCAAAAATACCAGGCGTATAATCCATAGGACCACCTAACTGACGTGTGAAGGGTAGAATGGTTTCGTGCGCTGGAGGATTTCCATAACTCCATGCATTAAACTCGTTTCCTCTCCCTGCCTCAGCAGCAATATAATTTGGATACGTACGGTGATAACCCGAAGGACGAGAACTCTCGTGTGTATTGACTAAAATTTTATTTTCAGCGAAACGCTCTACCGTCCAATTGAAATGATTGACCATTGTTTGTCCATCGTGATATTCTCCTCTTGGAATGATGCGACCAACATAACCTGTTTTTACTGCAGGATATTCGTAATGTTTCATTACCTCCATTGCACGGTCAAAACGACGTTCGTAGTTGGCTACTGAACCAGAAGTTTCGTGGTGCATAATCATTTTTACACCTTTTGATTTTGCATAAGCAGAAATTTCTTTGATATCGAAATCAGCATAAGGTGTTGTGAAATCGAAAACATCTTCTTTCCAGTTCCCATACCAATCTTCCCATCCTTCATTCCAACCTTCCACTAAAACTCCGTCGAATCCGTGTTTCGCTGCAAAGTCGATGTAACGTTTTGTATTTTCTGTAGTCGCTCCGTGAGGAAATTTAATTGCCTCCTGTCCGACTTGGTTTTGTGCGTTTTGAGTTCCTTGACGATCCCACGTTGATTTCCCAACGTGCATTTCCCACCAAATTCCGACATATTTCATTGGTTTAATCCAAGATGTATCTTCAATTTTTGATGGTTCATTTAAATTTAAAATCATTTGAGGACCTTTCCCTACGATATCTCGGGCATCATCTGATACCATTATTGTACGCCAAGGTGTGTTGAAAGGCGCTTGTAAATAAGCTAAATCTCCAATTGCGTTTGGTGCTAAATGCGATTTGAATTGATAGGAGTTTTTATCAAATTCTAAATGCATTACTGGATAATTAACCACTGCAGCTTCGAAAATATTTAAGTAAATATTATCCGAAGTTTTCATTTGTAATGGCGTTTGAACTGAATTTGGTTTCCCAATTGATTTCACTCCAATCCCATTATTCATATCAATTTTACTGTGATCGATTCCTGAAATCTTCGATTCGATGTATGTATATTCTTGTGTATCGAAATCACCAGGTAACCAAAATGTTTGATGATCTCCTGTTAAATTAAATTGTGTTTTTTCTTCTTTTACGACAAAGTAATTTAAGTTTTGTTGCTTCGGAAATTCATAGCGAAAAGCTACACCTTCATCAAAAACTCGAAACGTAACATTTACATTTCGGTTAGTAGAAGTTTGCGTTAATTGAAACGTACCTTCGTTATGAATATCTTTAATTTCTTTGTATTCTCCTAAAACAGGTTGCCAAGCATCATTTACTGATTTAGTCGTATAATTTGTAACTGTAAATCCGTTTTCTAAAGCTTCTGCATCTTTTAAAATGAAACCTAATGTTGAAGGTTTTACAATTTCTTTTCCTTTATAAGTTACCGAATACGATGGTTGACCATTAGCTGTTAATTCGAAGTTAACTTTTACTTCCTTTGATGGCGATTCAATGATTTGGGCATTTAATGCGCCTATGGCAAGTAAAGTAAATATAGTTGTTGTTAATTTTTTCATTTGCTTTTTACGTTGTACGTGATATGTTTTACGTTATACGATTTTGTTATTCTGAGCTTTTTAAGAATTATAAAAAACATTTCGACAAGCTCAGTGTGACAGTAATTCTATTTCATCAATTCAATAATCATCGAAGATTTTCCATCAATTGTGATTTCACCGTTTGGATGAATTGTGAAATCTTGATTCGATAAAATATCTTTTCCAGTATGATATCCTTTGATCGATTCTTCAAAACGATCCAATTGGAGGGTTTGCTTATCTAATTTATTATTTAAAATCACCATTACCGATTCGTTGTCATTGTATCGGAAATACACATAGACATCATTGATTGGTGCATAATGTTTGGTTTTACCGGAATGAATCACCTCTTTATTTTTACGCCAATTGAATACTTTCGCTGTAAAATCATAGAACGCTTTTTGCGTTGCTGTTCGTGAATTTGGATTAAATGCATTTTGTGTATCAGACTTCCAACCACCAAGAAAATCTTGACGAATTGCTGCATCTCCACCAGTATTTTTATCTCCAGCCATACCGATTTCAGTGCCGTAATAAATTTGTGGAATTCCACGAACCGTTCCGATTAAAGTCGTTGCTAGTTGATACGGCTTAATATCTCCTTTGTAGATTTCGTTCCAACGTTCGGTATCGTGATTTTCAAAAAAGACCAATAAATTATTGATGTCTGGATATAAGAAATCATTCGTGAATGATTCGTAGATTTTCACCAAACCTTTATCCCACGATTCTTCTTCCTGAAAAGCTTTCGTCATATTTGCATACAACGAAAAATCCATCACCGCTGGTAAATTCGAATTGTACCCCGCCATTTCACCGATTTTCGAATCTTTTTGCCAATACGATACATGAGCTGGCGAATGCATCCACGCCTCTCCTACTACATTTAGATTGGGATATTCATCTGTAATTGCTTTTACCCAAGTTGCCATTCCTTCTTTGTTATTGTAAGGATATGTATCTACACGTAAACCTCCTAATTCGGCATATTCTATCCACCAAATGGCATTTTGAGTGATGTACTTTAATACTAATGGATTTGCTTGATTGATGTCTGGCATCGTCGTATCGAACCAACCATTTAATGCGCCTATTTTATCAATCTCTGAAGCATTAGGATCAAATTGGGTTGTTGTTCTATAATTCGAACGACGGAATCCATTTTCTCCTTCTGGAAATGTATGGATCCAATCTTTTGAAGGTAAATCCTGAATCATCCAATGTGAGATTCCCCAGTGATTCGTGACATAATCTTGAATCAAATACATTCCACGTTGATTCAATTTCTGAGACAATTCACGGTATTCTTCGTTTGTCCCGTAACGACCATCAATTTTATATAAATCGGTTTGAGCATACCCGTGATACGAATATTCTTTTTCATTGTCTTCGTTTACTGGAGTTAACCAAACTGCAGTGGCTCCTAAATTTTGGATATAATCTAAGTTGTTGATAATTCCTCGTAAATCTCCTCCGTGACGACCACCTGGCAATTGACGATTAACTTTCTCACGCAATTCTTTTTTCGAATCATTGCTTTCATCTCCATTGGCGAAACGATCCGGCATAATTAAATACACCACATCTTTTGATGAAAACGATGAACGATTCGCTGAATTTGGTTGACGATCTTTTAACTCGTATGTATACGAATCAACGATTTTATTTTTGTTTTTGATGTTAATTTTGAATGATGATTTGTTTACTTCATTCGTATTAATCGTTACAAAAACATAATTTGGATTTTCAGTTTTCTGTAAATTTTGAATTTTTACATTATCCGATAATTCAATATTGTATTTACTAATATCTTTTCCATAAACCAGAATTTGAACTTCTGGATTTTTCATTCCTTTCCACCAAAACATTGGCTCTACTTTTTGAATCTGTGCAAAAGCAAATGTTGATAGGAAAGATGATAATAATAGTATTTTTTTCATGTGTTTTGTTTTTTAGATTCCTCCATTCTGCGGAATGACATTTACTTTATTGTCGTTAATGAACTTGTCATTCTGAGTTTATCAAAGAATCTTTTTAAATTCTCTGTCCAGCTGAACTTGTTTCAGCTTCTCATTCTCTGCTTCATGCGATCCTGAAATGAATTCAGGATGACTTTTTTAAAATACGTTTTCAGAATAAACTTAGAACTTAAAACATCTATTCTAAATAAAAATACCCTGAAAACCGAAGCCTTCAAGGTATTAGATTCCCTTTATTAAATCGAAGGCTGAACAACTACTTTCTGGTCGAAAACATAAACCTCTAACGGTTCTGTTCCTTCCAGTTCAAAAATTGTTTCTCCTTTATTTACAATAACTTTTAGGATTTGATGACGGAAATTGACTTTGAACGAAAAACCTTCCCATTGTTCTGGTAAACGCGGCTCAAAATACAATTGATCGTTTTTCACACGCATTCCACCAAATCCTTCTACAATCGACATCCAAGTTCCAGCCATAGATGTGATGTGTAATCCTTCGTGAACTTCTTTGTTATAATCATCTAAATCTAAACGAGAAGTTCTCAAATAAAATGTATATGCTTGCTCCATTCTTCCTAACGTTGCTGCTTGGATGGAATGAACACAAGGCGATAATGATGATTCGTGAACCGTTAATGGTTCGTAAAAATCAAAATGTTTTTCTAATTGATCTTTCGAAAATTGATCTTCGAAATAATAGAACGATTGTAAAACGTCTGCTTGTTTGATATAAGCTGAACGTAAAATTCTATCCCAAGACCATTTTTGATTAATCGGACGTTCTTCTTTTGGTAATTCAGAAACAGGTGTTAAATCTTTATCCAAGAAACCATCTTGCTGTAAATAAATTCCTAATTCTTCACTGAATGGAAAATAAATATTCTCTGCAACTTCTTTCATTTCTGCTAATTCAGCATCAGTAATACTTCTCTTTGCAGCGATTCGAGCGAAATCCTCTGGATAATTTGTTTTGACGTTTTCAACTTGTTCCAACAAATAATTCATACACCATTGTGCACAATAATTTGAATGGAAATTGTTGTTGACATTATTTTCATATTCGTTAGGTCCCGTAACTCCTAACATCACATATTGTTTTTTGTCGTTTGACCAATTCACACGCTGTTTCCAAAAACGTGCAATTCCTAATAAAACCTCTAAACCAGCTTCTGGAATATACGTTTGATCTCCCGTAAAACGAACATAGTTGTAAATCGCAAATGCAATAGCTCCATTACGGTGAATTTCCTCGAATGTAATTTCCCATTCGTTATGGCATTCTTCACCATTCATCGTAACCATCGGATACAAAGCTGCACCTTTGTTGAAGCCTAATTTTTCTCCATTTTCAATCGCTTTATCCAATTGATTAAAACGATACATTAATAAGTTTCGCGCAACTTCTTGATTTTTTGTTACCATGTAAAATGGCAAACAATATGCTTCTGTATCCCAATATGTAGAACCTCCATATTTCTCTCCCGTAAAGCCTTTTGGACCGATATTCAAACGCTCATCTTTTCCAGAATACGTTTGATTTAATTGAAAAATATTAAAACGAATACCTTGTTGCGCTTTTGTATCACCTTCTATAGTGATATCAGCCATTTCCCAAATCTTTGCCCAAGCTTCTTTTTGGTTTATTAACAATTGTTCATAACCTTGTTCATTTGCTTGAGATAATACATTTTCGGCAGCGTTAATTAATTCATTTTTAGGATGATTTGTCGAAACTACATAACCTCCAAATTTCTCAATTGTCGCGGTATCATTCGCTTTTACCTCAACTTCATATGTAAATTCTACTTTTGTTTCAGTTTTAACATCACTTGTTGGTGTATTTTGTTGATAACTTCCATTTACCAAGATTTTATTCTGCATAAATGTTACGACTTCAAAATGAGTTTTGAACGTACGCGCTTGTACAAAACCTTGTTCACCTTTAATTTCAGAAAAAATTGGTTCCCAAAAAATCTCTTCCCAGTTCGCATCTTCGTTCTTTACAGCTGCATCAACATAAGGTTTGAAGACAATTTTCGCATCATCATTGATTGGTTTGATGTCATATTTAATTGCTCCTAATTCATCTAAATCAGCAGAAAGAAAACGTCGAACAAAAACCTCAATTTCTAATCCTGAAGGTAAAATCGCAATAAATGAACGATCCAATAAACCTTCTTTCATATTCAATTCGCGACGGAAATTTTTAACTTCTTTACAAGTGTTTAAATCAAATTTTTCACCGTTAATTTCGATGTCAATTCCAATCCAAACTGGCGCATTTAATACTTTTGCAAAATATTCTGGATAACCGTTTTTCCACCATCCCACTTTTGTCTTGTCAGGATAATAAACGCCGGCAATATAGCTTCCTTGAAATGTATCACCTGAATAAAATTCTTCGAAATTGGCACGTTGTCCCATTGCTCCATTTCCGATAGAAAATAAACTTTCAGACGATTTTACACGATCTTTTTCAAACCCTTCTTCGATAATTGACCACGCATTCGGGATGATATAATCTTGATTCATTTTGTTTGTTGTATGTAGTTTGTATAATTATTGATTGATTAATTCGACCAAGAAATCCTCTGAGATTTCAGTAAAATTTTTAAAGTTGTATTTCGCTTCATTCAAAACCGAAGCTTCTCCAATTCCGATGCTTGTCATTCCTGCTACATTTGCTGCTTCAATTCCTGCAACAGAATCTTCAAATACAATTGAATTTTCGTTTGTTTGATTCGCTTTTTTCGCTCCAACGATAAAAACTTCTGGATCTGGTTTTGCGTTAGAAACATCGTTTCCATCTACGATATCATCGAAATAATTTAGAATATTAACTTTCTCTAAAATTGGACGTGCATTTTTAGAAGCTGATCCCAAAATAATTGGTTGATTGTTTTCTTTTAGAAAGTTTAAAACGTCCATAACGCCTGGTAAAATTTCAGAATCGTCCATCTTATCAATGTATTCTAAATATTCTTTGTTCTTCTGAATTAACCATTCGTTTTTCTGCTCATCAGAAGCTTCAACATTTCCCAATCCAAGAATAATTTCTAATGATCGCACACGAGAAACACCTTTCAATAATTCGTTATGTTCGTGCGTAAAATCGATGTTTAGATTATTCGCTAATTTTTTCCATGCTAAATAATGGTACTTTGCAGTGTCGACGATGACACCATCTAAATCAAAAATAAATGCTTTAGTTTTCAAAATGATTATGCTTTGATTGGTTCATCCACATCTTTTACGCGCGTTACAAAAAGTGCTGCAATAATTAGCGCAACACCGCTGGTAACAATGGCGAAAATTGGATTATCGTGATATAAATATTTTACAATTGGACCGCCTAACAATGCGTTGACGATTTGAGGCATACAAATGAAGAAATTGAAAATTCCCATGTAAACACCCATTTTTTTCGCTGGAATTGCTCCCGCTAAAATTGCATAAGGCATCGATAAGATACTTGCCCAAGCGATTCCTACTCCGATCATGGAAAGGATTAGTAATTTTGGATCGTGAATAAAATAGATTGAAATTAATCCTAATCCTCCACAAATTAATGAAATAGCATGTGTTGTTTTTCGACCAAATTTTAAGGCTATTGCTGGTAAAAAGAAGGCGAATATTGCAGAAATTCCGTTGTAAACTCCGAAGATAATTCCAACCCAATCCCCTGCTTTTTGGTACGTTTCTGAATGTGTATCACTCAAAGACAAACCGTACACATGATGAGCGATTGCAGGCGTAGCAAATACCCACATACCGAATAATGCAAACCACGTAAAGAACTGTACCAAACCTAATTGTTTCATCGTTTTTGGCATATTCCCAAAATCGGTAAAAATCTGTGTTAAGCTTGCTTTTTCTTCAACAATTGGTTCTCTACCTTCTGCTTTTTCGAAAGCGTCTAATTCTTCTGGCGAATATTCTTTTGTGGTAAAAATGGTAATTAAAACGGTTACAATAATTGCAATTGCTCCAATAATGAATGATAAAATTAAGTGAAACGGAACTTCTCCTTCCGCTGCAATACTTGAAACACCAAACCAGTTGCTCAAAATATAAGGCAACCACGAACCGACAACAGCTCCTAAACCAATAATTACAGTTTGAATTGAATATCCTAATGTACGTTGATCCGAAGGCAACATATCTGCTACAAATGCACGCATCGGTTCCATCGCGATATTGAATGAAGCATCCATTATCATCAAGAATCCAGCACCCATCCATAATGCAGGCATCAATGCCGTAAATGCACCTGCTTGTGGCATTAAGATTAATCCGAAAGAAGCCAATAAAGCTCCTACTAAAAAGTATGGTTTTCTTCGTCCAAATTTAGACCAAGTATTATCTGAATAATGACCAATAATAGGTTGAACAATCAATCCCATTAGCGGTGCAACAATCCAAAACCAAGACAATTCGTGCACATCGGCACCAAATGAACTTAGAATACGGCTCGCATTTGCGTTTTGCAAGGCGAAACCCATTTGAACTCCTAGATATCCGAAACTTAAATTCCAGATTTCAAGAAATCCTAATCTACGCTTTCTCATTATCGTAATTTTTTTATGTATTTTACGATAAGCGTTTTATGCTTATCAAAACTATATTTTTGTAATTTGAGAAGTAAAAATATGTTTTGATTTGTTTACAATGTTAAAACTTTTTTTTGGGATTATTGCAACTGTAACAATTATTTAACCAAAAAAAACTTACTAAATCGTTGTAGTTTCTCTGTGTAATAATTCTGTTCCGACAACTTCGGTAATGTAATGCTCATGCTCGTTTTCTGACTCTAATTTTTGAATCAATAAACGCGCTGCAATCTCACCCATTTTGAATGCATTTTGTTTGACTGTAGAAATGCTTGGAATTGAGTTCTTGGAAATTACACCATCTGTAAAAGCTATTAAATGTAATTCTTCTGGCACTTTGATTCCTTTTTTCAGTGCTGCTCTCAACACTTTTACGGCATATAATTCATTTACTGCCATTACTGCGTCAAATTTATTTTTTTCGAAAAACTCATCAATCATAGTGTCCAACTGACTCTCGTCTTCTACACGCAAAATCAAGTTTTCGTCAACTGCAATTCCATTCGCTTCTAATGTTCTTTTATATCCTTCGGTTCTTAAGCGTCCAACACTTATATAATCTGGCGTTGTGATAAAACCGATTTTCTTGCGTTCTTTACTTATAAAATACTGAATTGCTTCTTGTGTCGCAAGTACATCATCAATAATCACTTTATCAGTATAAACCTCACGCGTTACACGGTCGAACATCACAACTGGCATTCCTTGGTTGATGATTTCTTTGATATGATGATAATCTTTTTTGGCTTGAGTTTCTTTCGAAAGAGAAATCACAAATCCGTCTATACTACCCGCTGCAAGCATCTCCATATTAATCACTTCACGTTCGTACGATTCATTTGACAAACATATTAAGACATTATAACCATATTGATTGGCTAAATTTTCGATTCCACTAATTACCATCGCAAAAAAATCGTGAACGATTTCGGGAATAATCACGGCAATGGTTTTCGTTTTACGATTCTTTAGACTTAATGCTATATTATTCGGTTTGTAGTTGTATAATTTTGCAAATGCCTGAATCTTTTGTTTCGTTACAGCACTAATCTCTTCGCTATTTTTCAACGCCTTAGAAACCGTTGATATCGAAACATCTAACTCTTTTGCAATCTGTTTTAATGTCAAATTCTTTTTCATAATCTTCTTTCTACCTTAACCATCAATCTTATTCTACTAATTTCCGTCTTTTTTATTAAAAATTAACATGCTATAACAATTAATTTAATTATTTATTAACACGAAAACGTTTTCGTTTAACTAGTTAGTGTATTACATACACAATCAATCAATTAAACAACTTATATTTGGTAATGAGAAGTAAAAATATAAATTAATAATTAACGAAACAAAACAAAAAATATATGAGGATTTTAAAACAATCTCTTCTAGCATTAGTTTTATCAAGCCCTGCTATTTTATCTGCACAAACTGCGATAAAAGGAACAGTACAAGATAGCGCTAATAACACGGTTTTAGCTGGTGCAGATGTTTCGAACATTACAACAGGAGAATCGACAGTTTCTGATGAAAAAGGAAATTTTACATTAGAAGCGAACGATGGTGATATAATTGTTATCAGTTTTTTTGGTTATGACGATCAAGAAATAACTTTTGCGGGACAAACGCAATTACAACTTCGTATGTCTAAAACGACAGAAAACTTGAAAGAAGTAGTTGTAATTGGATATGGTACAGCTAAAAAAGAAGATGTCACAGGTTCTGTAAATCAATTAAATTCAGAAGATTTCAACAAAGGATCAATCACTTCTGCGCAAGAATTAATGACAGGGAAAATCGCTGGTGTTGTGGTAACATCTGCTGGTGGAGCTCCTGGTGACGGTCAAAACATTATCATTCGTGGTAATAGTTCGTTATCATTAAACTCTCAACCATTATATGTAGTTGATGGTGTTCCTTTATCTGAAGTAAATATTGGAGGTTCTCGAAATCCTTTGGATTTCTTAAATCCTAACGACATCGAAACGATGACTATTTTGAAAGATGCTTCTGCAACTGCCATTTATGGTTCTCGTGCTGCGAATGGGGTTGTAATGGTTACAACTAAAAAAGGAAAAGGAAAAAAATTCCGTTTTAATTATAATTCAATTACATCAATTTATCAACCAGAAGGTTATATTGATGTAATGAATGCAGATCAATTCCGTGAATTGGTAAAATCTGTAGGAACAGCTGACGAAATTTCTCGTTTAGGTAACGCAAATACAGATTGGCAAAAAGAAATTTATAGAACAGCTGTAGGTTTTGATCACAACTTTAGTGCAACAGGAAATATTGGAGGTAAAATGCCGTCTCGTTTTTCTATTTCTAACACAGATCAAGATGGTATTTTGAAAGGAGATAACATCAATCGTACAACAGCTTCTATGAACTTAAGTCCATCTTTCTTAGATGATCACTTAAAATTTGAATTGAATGCTCGAGGTTCTTATATCGAAAATCAATTTGCAAACAGAGGTGCAATTGGAGCTGCTTTAGAGTATGATCCAACTCAACCAGTTTATTCTGGAGCAAATATATTTGGAGGTTACCACACTTGGATGGACGGATCTGTTAAACACAATTTAGCGCCAACTAACCCAGTTGCATTAATCAACGAAAACAGAGATACATCAGAAGTTCGTCGTTTTGTAGGAAATGCAAAAATGGATTATAAATTACATTTCTTACCATCTGTTACTGCAACAGTTAATGTAGGTTATGATATTTCTAATGCGAATGGACGTAATGTAACAACTGCAAATATGCCAAACTCTTCTTTGACATGGGATGGTTCTAAAACAACATTTAGCGCACAATTCTACAACAAATTATTTGATGCATATTTAACATTCAACAAAGATTTTGGACAACACGGATTAACTGTTGTTGGAGGTTACAGTTATCAATACTTTAATACATACAACACCAATTACGATAGTGAATTAGAACAACAAGGTTCTGATCAATTTACATTCGTAGACCGTGATCACTATTCTTTACTATCATACTTCGGACGTTTAAACTATAATTTTGATAATCGTTACATCTTAACAGCTACTATGCGTGCAGATGCTTCATCAAAATTAAGCCATGACAACCAATGGGGTTATTTCCCTTCTGCAGCTATTGCATGGAATATCTCTAAAGAAGAATTCTTGAAAGGAAGTTCTGTTGTAAATGATTTGAAATTACGTGTTGGATATGGTAAAGTTGGTAATGTGAACGGATTAGGAAACTTCCAATTCTTAACGCGTTATCAAGGATCAGAATCAACTGCTTATTATCAATTTGGTTCAACATTCTATCAAACTTATCGTCCTCAACCATTTAATGGTGATTTAAAATGGGAAATTTCTAGTACATTAAATGCTGGTATTGATTACTCTTTATTCAAAAATAGAATCTATGGTACATTAGACGTTTACAAGAAAAAAACAAGTGATTTAATTGCGAGTGTTTATGTAGATCCATTTACAAACTTTGGAAATATGATCGATAAAAATATCGGTGATATGGAAAATAAAGGAATCGAATTTAGCATCAATGCTGATATCGTAAAAACAAAAGATTTTGATTGGTCTTTTGGATACAACATCGCTTTTAATGATAATAAAATTGTCAACTTACCTACTGATAATTTAACAGGTGGTATCGATGGAGGAACTGGTAACAATATTCAAATTCAACGTGAAGGAGAAGAACCATTTAGTTTCTACGTATACAAACAAATTTATGATGCAAACGGAAAGCCTATCGAAGGAGCTTACGAAGATTTGAACAACGACGGAATCATCAACGAAAAAGACCGTTATATTCACAAAAGTCCTTTCGCAAAAGTAACAATGGGATTCAATACATTCTTCCGTTACAAAAATTGGGATTTAAGTGCAACTGCTCGTGCTAATATCGGAAACTATGCTTACAATAACATGGCTTCGTCTAAAGGTTACAGCAAAAAAGCGACAGGAAATGGTCAAAACTATTTATCTAATGTGCTTTCAAGCTACTACAACACAGGTTTCACAAGTATCACAGAAACTAATTTGTTAAGTGACCACTTTATAGAAGATGCATCTTTCTTCCGTATTGATAACATTACATTAGGTTACAACCTAAAACAAGCAATCAAAGGATTAGATATTCGTCTTTATGGAGCGGTTCAAAACGTAGCTGTATTCACAAATTACAGTGGTTTAGATCCTGAAATTTACCGCGGAATTGATAATAGTTTTTATCCAAGACCGAGAACGTATGTATTTGGTTTAAATGTTAATTTCTAAGAAAACTACAATGAAAAAGATTAAAATTTCAACATATATTTTAGCTGCGGCATTGGCTTTCTCTGTTTCTTCATGTCATGATGATTTAGATTTAATGCCAAATGATCCAGATACTTATACACAATTTGATGTATTCAAAGATGTTGCTACTGCAAAATCTGCTTTAGCAAAAGTATATTCTTCTTTAGCACTTACTGGACAAAAAGGTCCAGCGGGAAGTGGAGATATTCAAGGTATTGACGAAGGTGCTTCTCAATATACTCGTTTAATGTTCAACTTAAATGTATTAACAACAGACGAATCTATTGTTGGCTGGGGAGATCCAGGTTTACCAAACTTGCATGAGATTTCTTGGGGAGCAAGTAACAGTTTTGTTGAAGCGATGTATTATCGTTTAGCACAAACCGTTTCTTTCTCTAATTCATTTATTGCAAACGCTGAAGCTTTATCAAGCACAACTCCAGAAGTGAAAGAATATGTAGCTGAAGCGCGTTTCATTAGAGCATATGCTTATTATAGCTTAATGGATTTATATGCGAATGTTCCGTTAGTAACAGAAGTTTCTTCTGAATTACCGAAACAAAGCAATCGTAAAGAGATTTTCACTTTCGTTGAAAGCGAACTAAAAGCTATCGAAGCTGAATTAAAAGCTGGTCGTACAAACGAATACGGACGTGTAGACAAAGCAGCTGCCGAAGCATTATTATCTCGTTTATATCTAAATGCAGAAACTTGGATTGGTGAAGCAAAATATACAGAAGCCATCACTTATTCTAAATTGGCTATGCAAGCTGGATATACGCTTAACATAACTGATGGAAATAAAAATGGTTCTGCTTATGACGAATTATTTTTAGCTGATAACAATACGAATGGCGCGCAGAACGAAGCTATTTTCGTTTTAAATTTTGACGGAAATAATTCTCGTACATATGGAGGTTCTACTTTCTTAGTAAAAGCTGCAATTGGTGGAAAAATGACAGCTGCTGATTATGGTGTAAATGGTGGATGGGGAGGTCCTCGTTCTACAAAAGCATTGGTGAATCAATTTACAGATGCTGTAACAACGAAAGACAGTAACGGAAATCCAACTGCATGGAAAGATAAACGTGCGATGTTCTTTACAGATGGACAAACATTTGAAATTAACAACATAGGTACATTTGGAGAAGGTTATGCTGTTTACAAATGGTCAAATAAACGTTCAGACGGAAAAAGTGCAAACGACGCAACAGGAGAATATGTTGACACAGATGTTCCTATAATTCGTTTAGCAGAAGTTTATTTAAACTATGCCGAAGCTGTTTTACGTGGAGGAACTGGTGGTGATCGTGCAACTGCATTGAGCTTAATCAACGAATTAAGAACTCGTGCATACGGAAATACATCAGGTAATATTACTGACGGACAATTAAACTTAGATTTCATTTTAGCAGAAAGATCAAGAGAGTTGTACTGGGAAGGAACGCGTAGAACGGATTTAATTCGTTTCAGTAGATATACAAATAATTACAATTGGCCTTGGAAAGGAGGCGTTCAAAACGGAACTTCTGTAGATGCTACAAAAGCTATCTTCCCAATTCCAAACAATATTATTGTCATTAATCCAAACTTAACTCAAAACCCAGGTTATTAAGATGAAAAATTTTATAAAATATATTTCGTTAGCTTGTGCGAGTATTTTTGCCTTAAGCGCATGTAACGATGATGAAGATATCATCAAATTAGATCCCTCAAATTTTGTTGCACCGAAAGTAGAAACACCTGCTTCATCAACAATTGAATTATTAGAAGAAAATGCTGCAAATACAGCAATGACATTTAATTGGAGTGCCGCAAATTATGGAACAAATACTCCTCCTAAATATGAATTACAAATTGATGTAAAAGGAGATAATTTTGAAAATCATCAAGTTCTTACTTCAACTTCAACATTAACAGCTGATGTTACCGTAAAAGAATTGAATTTAGCAGTTATTGCTTTAGGATTAGAACCTTTTAAAGAAGGAGAAATAGAATATCGTATTGTCTCTACAGTTGGTACTCCTGGTTCTCAACAGTTAATTTCTAATGTCAATATATTAAAAATAACGCCATATCCAACAGATTTATCTACAAATTGGGGTGTTGTTGGTTCTGCTACTCCTAACGGTTGGGACGGGCCAGATGTTCAATTTTGGAAAACTGATGTTACAAATGTATTTGTAGCGTATACAGATTTAAAAGCTGGTGAAATCAAATTCCGTCAAGACAACAAATGGGAGTTAGATTATGGTGGATCTAATGGAAAACTTGAAAAAGGAGGTAAAAACATCGCAGTAGATGCCGGTACTTACAAGATAACTATGGACTTAACAAATCTAACTTATAAATTAGATAATTATTCTTGGGGATTAGTAGGTGACGCTACAGCAAACGGATGGGATGGTCCAGACCAAAAATTGTCTTATGATGGTACTTTAGATGCTTGGACTATTACTACAACATTAAAAGATGGAGAATTTAAATTCCGTTTAAATAATGATTGGGGAACAAATTTTGGTGGTACAAGTAATGCAGGAGAATTAACAGACAAAGACGGTACTAACATCAAAATAAAAGCTGGGAAATATAAAATCACAGCTAATTTCAACAAGAAAACTTATACAGTAGAAGCTCAATAAAATTTTTTCTCATCAACAAATAATTTTTTAAAAGCCATTAAAATTCAATTACGTTTTTTAATGGCTTTTTTCTAAAACTACACAAAACATGAAAAACATTCTATCTATTTTAATGCTTTTAATGGTAATATCTTTTACCAAAGCACAAATTACAACAACTCCTTCACCACCCGAAGCAAACCAAGCAGTTGTAATAAACTTCGATAAAACAGGAACAGGTCTTGCCAATTATTCAGGAGATATTTATGCGCATACAGGCGTAACTATTGATGGAAAACAATGGGAAAATATAATTGAAAGTTGGGGAAATAATACCACTCAACCCAAATTAACTTTCGTTTCTGGATCAACCTACAAATTAGAAATCCCTACATCTATTTATCAATTCTATGGAGTTGATACTTCTAAAAATATTACAGCAATAGATGTTGTTTTTAGAAGTGCAGATGGAAAACAACAAACTACGGATCTTTCTATTTCGGTAGGTTCTTTCAAAGTTACTTTAACTAATCCGCTCGAAAATTCAATTACAAATGTTTCTTCAGGATCAAGTTTTAACATCAAAGCGATAGCTACAAAATCTGCTAATTGGACATTATCTGCTAACGGAACTCAAATTGATGCATTAAATAATTCAACTTCTTTTGATAAAAATTATACCATTTTACAAAATCAGAATTATACATTAAATGCAACTTTTAATGGTCAAACAATAAGCAAATCTTTTACAATTAATATCAAACCAACGGTTAAAGATGTAGCCATTCCATCTAATTTACATGAAGGAATTAATTATTTGAATAATGATTTTACAAAAGCATATTTGGTTTTATACGCTCCACAAAAAGAGTTCATTCATGTAATCGGAAGTTTCAATAATTGGCAACTTTCTGATCAATATGTGATGAATCGAGATACAACTAACAAGGATTTATATTGGATTGAATTATCTAATCTTAAAGCAAGTGAAATCTATACGTTTCAATATCGAACAAGTGATGGAATCAAAACTGCAGATCCTTATTCGACTTTAGTTTTATCGCCTTATGATGATCCGTATATTACCGCAGCAACTTACCCAAATATGCCTGTATATCCTACTGGACAACAATTTGAAGTTTCGGTTTTACAAACAAATCAAGCAAAATACAATTGGAAAGTTTCAAATTTCAATCGCCCAAATAAAGAGAATTTGATGATTTACGAATTATTAATTCGTGATTTCAATTCGACAAAAACATGGCAATCTTTAATTGATGATTTTGATTATTTCAAAAAATTAAACATCAACGCAATCGAAGTTATGCCCGTAATGGAGTTTGAAGGAAATATTTCTTGGGGTTATAATACAGCTTATCATCTTGCTTTGGATAAAGCTTATGGACCAGCAGATAAAATGAAAAAGTTCATCGATTTGTGTCATCAAAATGGAATTTCAATCATTTTAGATGTTGCTTTAAATCATGTTTATGGTCGATCTCCGTTGGTTAGAATGTGGATGAATGATCCCGACAATGATGGTTTTGGAGAACCAACTACTACAAATCCTTATGTTAATCAAACCTCAAAACATAGTTACAATGTTGGATACGATTTAAATCATCAATTAACACCAACTCAAAATTATGTACAACGTACATTAAAACATTGGATTGAAGAGTTCAAAATTGATGGATTTAGATGGGATTTAACAAAAGGATTTACACAAAATTGTACACCTTCTGATGAAACTTGTACAAACGGATATCAGGCTGATCGTGTAGCAATTTTAAAAAAATATGCAGATATGCAATGGACAATTGATCCGAATTCCTACATCATTTTTGAACATTTAGGAAATAATGGTTCAGCACAAGAGGAAACAGAATGGGCGAATTATCGCATTAACGAAGGTAAAGGAATTATGCTTTGGGGTAAAGCGACTAATAATTTTAATCAAAATACAATGGGATATGCTTCGGATAGTAACTTTGATTGGTTGAAGCATACTGTAAAAGGTTTTACGAAAAAACATTTGGTTGCCTACGCAGAAAGTCATGATGAAGAAAGAATGATGTACAAGAATTTACAATATGGTGCATCATCAGGAACTTATAATGTAAAAGATTTAAAAACTTCTTTAGAAAGACAAAAAGCTTTAGGTGCCGTTCTATTTACGATTCCTGGTCCTAAAATGTTGTGGCAATTTGGAGAATTAGGATATGATTATTCGATCAATCATTGCGAAGATGGAACAAATAATGACGGATGTCGCACCAATCCAAAACCTATTCCAAGCGAAATTGGTTACTTAACAAATGCCGATAGAAAATCTGTTTATGAAGTTTGGTCAAAAATTATTGGTCTTAAATTAAACAACAAAGTTTTCGAAACTGATAATTATACAATTACATCTGGAGATTTAAAACCGCGTATTCAGATTACAAATAATTTATTATCGTCGTCTGATTTATATGAGGTAATTGTTATTGCAAACTTCACAACAAGCACTCAAGCAATTGCGCCACTTTTTCCATTTACAGGAAATTGGTACAATTTGATGGACGAAACAACGCTGAATGTCACCAATACAAATTCATCATTTACAGTTAATCTAAATCCAGGTGAATTTAGAATTTTCGGGAATGCAAAAGCAAATTTATCAACAGATAATATTGAGGTTAATTCAGAAAAAATCTCTGTAACTCCAAATCCAGTTTCTTCCTCTTTTTCATTAAATATTAATTCAGAAAAAGTAAAAATTTATGATTTATCAGGAAAGTTGGTCAAAGAATTTTCAGGAAAATTTTCAGCAATACATCAATTTAACATCAAAGAATTACCAAAAGGTATTTACATTCTTGACATTGAAGCTAAAAATCGAAAATCGTCGGCGAAACTGATTAAAAATTAATTTTAAAAAAAGCCATTAAAATTCGTTTTGATGGCTTTTCATTTTCACAAATCGTTGAAAAATCAATAACTTGTCGGTTAATTTACACCATGACAAAAAAGAAAAATTCTACTTGCCATTTTTTCCTTCGCTTATACGCTGGGATTTGCCCAAACCAACAAACAAGTTTTATTTACAATCAAAAATCAATCGGATGTCAAATGTTATCGCATTCAGAGTATCATTACATCAGCAAAAGGAATATTGATTGCGGCAATCGACGAGCGTGTTCCAAATTGTGGCGATTTACTTTACAATCCTAATATCAATATTGTGATTAGGAAAAGTGATGACAAGGGAAAAACATGGTCAGCAATCAAGCGAGTTATCGATTTTCCAGATCAAGAATCTGCTTCTGATGTATCGATGGTTTTGAATGAAAAGACAAAAGAAATTTATCTTTTTTACAATTACATGAATCAAAAAAATTGCGAAAAATGAATTTCGATTACATTTTGTAAAAAGTGCTGACAATGGAGAAACGTGGTCAAAACCTGTTGATATTACAGACCAAATTACGCCAACGGAATGGAAAAAAGATTTTAAATTCATTACTTCTGGTCGTGGCGCATACACAAAAGAAGGTTGGATTTTGAATACATTGGTTCGATTGAAAGACGGTGTTTACGTATTCGGAAGTAAAGATCATGGAAAAACGTGGGAACGAATTTCGAGTGTTGCAGATAAAGCAGACGAAACAAATATTGTACAACTTCCGAACAAAGATTGGATGTTAAATGCGCGCGTTCAAAATGCTGGTTTCCGTAAAATATTTATCTCAAAAGATCAAGGAAAAACGTGGGTTTCTAAAATGGAAGAACAATTAATTGATCCAATTTGTAATGCATCGACATTAGTTTTAGGAAAAAATATTGTGTTTAGTAATTTGCATGATTCAAAAGATCGTCAAAATCTGGGATTGAAAGTAAGTAAAGATCAAGCGAAAACATGGAATTTTATCAAAACTATTGAACCAAATTCTTCGGCTTATTCCGTTTTAACGAATATATCAAAAAATAAAGTTGGTATTTTTTATGAAGCTGATGATTACCAAGATATGTTTTTTGAAGTAGTTGATTTAAAATAAATTCAATCATAAAAATATAAAAAAACCTCATCAAATGATGAGGTTTTTTGTTGCTTAAAAATTAAGCTTAATATTATATTTTTCGTAGAAATTCTCGATGTGAGCAACTGCTTCTTCTGCTGTATCAACCAAACGGAAAAGATCCAAATCTTTCTCAGAAATATAACCTTCTCTCAAAACTGTTTCTTTGATCCAATCAATTAAACCTGACCAATATTCAGTTCCAACTAACACAATTGGGAAACGTCCTGTTTTCTTCGTTTGTACCAATGTCATCGACTCAAATAATTCGTCTAACGTCCCAAAACCTCCTGGCATTCCGATAAATCCTTGTGAATATTTCACAAACATTACTTTTCGTGCAAAGAAATAATCGAAATTAATTTCATATTCACGGTCGATATATTTGTTCAAGTCTGTTTCGAAAGGCAATGTAATTCCCAATCCAACAGAAGTTCCTCCACCCTTTTGCGCTCCTTTGTTTGCAGCTTCCATAATTGCCGGACCTCCACCAGTAATTACACCAAAACCTATTTGCGTTAATCGATACGCAATGTCCTCTGCTAATGCATAATATGGATGATCTGGAGAAGTACGTGCCGAACCAAAAATAGACACGCAAGGTCCTATTTTAGACATTACTTCGTAACCATTTACAAACTCTGCCATAATCTTGAACAACGCCCAAGAATCATTTATTCTAATCTCATTCCAATCTTTTGGTCGAAACGGAGATTGTATTCTATCGTCTTCTTTTTCTTTATCTGTCATAGTATCTTAAATAAAAAAACCGCAACAAAAATGCTACGGTTCAATATACAAATTTATTGTTTCTTCATGATTAATCTCTACTCATAAAAATTCTCGAAATATACCAAAACAATAACATTAATGAAGCAAATAACGACAATGCCGCTGCAACATACTGTTGTGTTCCGAACTCATATTTTAATTGGTGAGTGTTGTACAAAATTGCTCCACCAGCTAAGGCGCACATTCCAACTGAGAACCATAATCCTAGATCGAACCCGAATAACATCCCTGCAATAATCAATCCAATTGCTAAGAAAAATCCTATAGTTAATGCTCCTCGTAAAATAGAGAAATCTGCTTTTGTTAAAAATACAATAGCTGACAATCCTACAAATAATCCGCCTGTTACTACAGCTGCTTGTTTTATCACATAAGTTCCGCCATAATACAATGCGATGTAAAGCATTGGTACAAAAATTAAAGCTTCTGCAACTATATATAAAAAGTAGCCTAAATATTGTTTAGATTTTGAAATCGATCCGTACGCCATTTTTTGAGCAACCCATGTAATTCCCATGAAACCTGCTAATAAAATAAGCCAAAGATATCCAGAAGTTAAACTCAACATGAAGCTTACTAATGCTTCTGATTTTAACATCAAAGATTCGATTAAAACAAATACCAAAACTCCTCCAGCAACGTGTCCGTAAGTATGTTTATAGAAATTTGCCCTTTCTACGCTCGTTGCCTCTGCAACCAATTGGTTTTGTTGATATACGTGTTGATTTTCCATATTCGTAATTTTTATAGGTTTTTCAAATTCAATTTATAAGGCTAAAATACTAATTTTAAATTATTTCTTAGCTCACTATTTTTTGGGAGTTTTTTACTGATTTTATCCAATCGATTAATCCGATAAATGATAAAATCAATAAGACAATATATTGCACAGAAGTGATAACTGCTCCTTTGTAAATCATTAATGGAATCATGATTAAATCGCCGATAATCCAGAAATACCAATTATCAATTTTTCGTCGCGCCATCATCCACATTCCAATCAAAAAGATAGCGGTCGTCGAAGCGTCTACAAAATCAATTTTGGTATAATGTAATTTACATTGGTTGATAAAACTGAAATCAAAACCATTTTGAATAACTGGACGGAAATAATAAATCGTCAAAATAAAGATAAAACTCAACGCGAAAAGTAAAGTTGCATATAAATATTCTTTCTTCGAAGCCCACGAAACATCGACATGTTTATGATCTGCTTCGAGATTTTTTTGCCACAAAATCCAACCATAAATCGCCATTGAAGTATAGTAAATATTAATAATAGTTTCGCCGTATAATCCCCAATTAAAAAATAAATAGATGAAAATAAACGTCGAAATAATAGTGGTTGGATAAACCAAAATATTACGTTTGTAGGTATAATAAACGGAAATAATCCCAAATAAAGTTGCAATTATTTCAAGTAAAATATTCAGTGTAGAATAGGTTTTATAAGGAGCAAAGATGTAATCAATAAAATCGTTCATTCTTAAGTTGTGAGTTAAAATAATTCATTCTAAATCGTAAATCTAAATTCGTAATTATAATTTCTAACTTCAATCTATTCATAATCCAACACCCAAACCAAATAATGATCTTCAATCATTTTGTAGAACGCATGATATTTTCGAGATTTTACATCATCCGAAATCCAACAAATAAATTGTTTATTCTCTATTAATTCAAATTCTTCTGCACGATAATGATTCAGAAAATTCCAAAGATTTCCACCATTCAATTTGTACAAACCTTCTTTCATTCCCCAAATTACATGCAAATATTCAATTTCATGCTCTTGCGGAATCCAAGCGATTTCATCTGGACGCGCAAATTTGTGTTTAATGTTTAAAATTTTTCTTGGTCGAGCCAATTCAATATCTATCCCAATATTATATTCGCTCACGCCAACAGAAACCAATCCATAGGAATGTGTGATGGAAATTTCTTTATTTGTAGGTAAAAAAGGTTTTCCTCTTTCGTCATAATTTACATCATAATCCAAGTCCAATTTCTTTAGACAAGCGCGCAAACCAAGATATTCTCTGGCCTGTTTAGGTCGAAGATTATTATATTTTTCCATCCTATAATCCTCTAAATGAAGATATTCTAACAATTCTTCATTCGATTCTGTTACATTCCACGTAATAATGCGGGTATGTTTAAAATCGTTAATATAATCGATAACGGGCATTTTATTAATCGAAATTTGTTTGTAAATTTGTTCCTTATAAACTTTAAAAAAAAGTTAGTTAAATATATCAATTGATGGATACAAAAACGCAATACATTCCATACAAAGTTAAAGATATTTCTTTAGCTGAGTGGGGAAGAAAGGAAATTACGTTGGCTGAGGCAGAAATGCCTGGGTTGATGGCTATCCGTGAAGAGTACAAAGCTGCTCAACCTTTGAAAGGTGCTCGCATTGCAGGTTGTCTACACATGACAATCCAAACTGCAGTATTAATCGAAACGTTGGTTGCTTTAGGAGCTGATGTTACATGGTCGTCATGTAATATTTTCTCTACACAAGATCACGCTGCTGCTGCAATTGCTGCTGCTGGGATTCCTGTGTATGCTTGGAAAGGGATGAACGAAGAGGAATTCGATTGGTGTATCGAGCAAACATTATTCTTCGGAGAAGATCGCAAACCATTAAACATGATTTTGGATGATGGTGGAGACTTAACGAATATGGTGATTGATCGTTACCCAGAATTGGTTGCTGAGATCAAAGGATTATCAGAAGAAACAACTACGGGTGTACACCGTCTTTACGAAAGAATGGAGAAAGGTACATTGCCTATGCCTGCAATTAACGTAAATGATTCTGTAACAAAATCTAAATTCGACAACAAATACGGATGTCGCGAATCTGCAGTAGATGCTATCAAACGTGCTACTGACTTGATGATCGCTGGTAAACGTGTTGTAGTTTGTGGATTTGGTGATGTTGGTAAAGGTACAGCGGCTTCTTTCCGTGGTGCTGGAGCAATTGTTACAGTAACAGAAATCGACCCTATTTGTGCTTTACAAGCATCTATGGAAGGTTACGAAGTAAAAAAATTAGATACAGTGGTTGCAAACGCTGATATCGTAATTACGACTACTGGTAACTTTGGAATTGTACGTGCAGAGCATTTCGAGAAAATGAAAGACAAAGTAGTTGTGTGTAACATTGGTCACTTCGATAACGAAATCGATATGGCTTGGTTAAACGGAAATTACGGAAACACGAAAGAAGAAATTAAACCACAAGTTGACAAATACAACATCAACGGAAATGACATCATCATTTTGGCTGAAGGACGTTTAGTAAACTTAGGTTGTGCAACAGGACACCCTTCTTTTGTGATGTCAAACTCTTTCTCTAACCAAACTTTAGCTCAAATCGAATTGTGGACAAATTCATCAGCTTACAAAAACGAAGTATATACTTTACCTAAGCATTTAGATGAAAAAGTTGCAGAATTGCATTTAGCTAAATTAGGAGTAGAATTAGAAGTTTTATCTCAAGAACAAGCAGAATACATTGGTGTAACGGTTGAAGGACCATTTAAACCAGAATATTATAGATATTAATTAATTTTAATTCAAAATTTTTATTTGAAAAAAGAAAAAAGCACTTAACTATATGCCCTCGCCCTGAACAAGCGAGGGCTTTTTTGTTAGTCATTTTCTACGCCAGAAATTGATTCAAGTTCATTATTCAATTTATTTAGCTCTTCCTTTGTTGTATATTTTTTAGGAATATTTTTCTTAAATTAAATGTCGCTTCTTTTTTATTTTTTATCAAAATATCAGCATTGATTGCAGGCGTAATTCCTAATGGTGTTTTCATCCACACATCAGAATCAGTCGTTTTATATAAACATTTAGCCAGCAAAGCTCCACTAAAATAAATTGGCTTTTCAACTTCTGTTAATAATTCTACTTTGATGAAAAAATCATCTTGATATTTAATATTCAAATCACGTAAATCCATCGAAAAGACATCATTCTGTTGATATTCTTTTTTTACAACAACTTCAAAAGGTTTTTCTAAAATTGATTGAGCTGGTTTCCCATTATTCATTGCCGTTAAATCAACTTTCAAAAGAATAGAATCTAATTTCAAACTATTACTAAAATTGAAATTAATACGTTGAAAAGTGAATTCTTTTTTAGGCGCATTTATTGGAATTGCAAATTCTTTGGTAAACTTAGGAAGTGAATCTTTACTAAAATTAATATCAGCCGTTAATCCGATTAAAATTGATTTCGTCTTGGTATCCGAACCAACACGTTTCAATCGAAATTTGCTTTTATCATACAAAATCGTTTCATGTCATTCTATCGTATCTTTTTTATAATCTTGTGCATTTGCAAACGTTATAAAACATAAAAAAAGAAAGTAAATTTTTGTCATCTATTTGGTTTTTAAATCATTTATCAATTTTATAAAATATAGATGTTCAAAATTCACAAAGGTTACACAATGACATGTTAAAGTTTAACGCATTACATTAACAAAAGAAGAGTAACTTTTGGTTACTCTTCTAATTGATGCAATATATTTTCTAATTCTACCAGATTCTTTTTATAATAAGTAGAAATCCACCATTTTAATAATAAAACGCAAATTAATACATAAAAAAATAGTGTAAGAAAAATATAAAGATAAAACTGAAATTTGTATTCAAATTGCAACGAGTTAGGATGCTGGATATACGAAATCCCAATAATCATCAACACTAAAATAGAAATCAAGTACGAGTAAATACTGTAAATATCAATCGCAGATTTGTAATTATAATAAAACCAATTGATGTTCTTTAGCGAATTATATTCCAGATGATATGATCGTTTATAAAACTTGAAAACATAAATAAACGGCACCAAAAAAGTCAACGAAACACACAACAATGTCCACCAAATTGTTGGCGTATTTGCATCAAATAAGAAAGGAAAAGTATATAAAAACAATAATCCTAATAATTGAAAATAAAACTCTTGTTTCAATGTTTTTCTTACTTTATCAATAATGATATTTGCTTCTTGATTAAGCTCAAGATTTGGATCAATTTTCACTTCATCTGAAGATTGATTGTCCCATTGTTTTTGTAATTCATCAAAATTCATAACCGTATTTTTTTATGATGATTTGTATTTTTTCTTTCGTTCTGTTCAATTTCACACGTGCGTTTCCTTCCGAAATTCCCAAGTTCATACTAATTTCCTTGTGATTCTGTCCTTCCAAAAACAGAAAAATCAATGCTTTTTCTACTTTATTCAATTCATGAACTGCTTTATAAAACAATTCGAGTTGTGTTTCTTTTTCACCAGAATTCATCTCATCTACTTGATCAATATTTTCTAAAAAAGTATGACGATCTGCTTTTTTCTTTTCTTTTCTAAAATAAGTTAACGCCGTGTTCAACGAAACGCGATACATCCAAGTTGAAAATTGAGATTTACCTTCGAATCGATCAAAAGATTTCCATAGTTGCAAAACAATCTCTTGTATCAAATCATTTTGATCTTCAGAATTATCCATATACATCTTAGCGATTTTGTGTAAAATCCCTTTGTGTTGATCGATTAATTCTAAAAAAAGAGTTTGTTTAGCTTCCAAAATCGTTACTTTATTTTTTTCAACGCAACTTGTTCATCGTCGATAAATAAAATACAATTGACTCCGAAAAATTCTTGCAAAATATTTACTTTGATCTTTAACTTTTCATCTTTAGAATTTTTTAAATGCCCCGTTAAAATTGGTGCAGAAAAATAGTTAATTTGATAATCTTGTAATTTGTCATTTACAAAAAGTTTTTCGCCAGAAAACCAATTATTCTCGATTCTGATAACATTATTTTCAACTGTTGTTTCCCAAATAGATTTCATCGTTTAATTATTTTAGTGTTTACTAGTAAGTAGGAAAAAAGTAAAAACGTTACAAACTTTTTTGAAAAATATTTAGAATAGAGAAAGAGTTAATGCAGAAATATATAAGCCAAAACCAAAAATAAGATGTGTGAGTAAACTGCGAAAACGCATTACATTTGGCGACGGAAGTTTTGAAGATGCAATTCCAAGCCCAAATGCTGGTTGCATAATAAAAAAAGGTGCGACAATTGTAAATAATCCTACAAATAAAGCAGGAAAAATTGTAGGATGATTTAACCATTCTACCCCAAAAATCACGACTAATAAAATAGAAAATGTAATTCCGATTAAGTAATGCGCCAACCAACCGATAAAAACTTCATTTTGAATTGGTTTTGAATCAAATATTTTATCATGCGTAAACTTTCCATTTGCAAAATGTCCAATCCAACGGCCTACAAATCTATAGTCCAAAGATTTAATATTGAATAATTTCAAAATAAAAGCCCAAATATCCATCACAATTGTTGCTCCAACGCCAACCAATATTGTTTTTATAATTATCTCCATCATTTATTTTTTAAATAAAGATAGATTATTTTTTAATTAATGCAATACAATCGCATTAGTGTGTTTCAAAAATATTTGCTTAAAATTCCATTTCTAACCAAATTGGTAAACTGAATTCTTCTAATAAATGAGCCAATTGAAATTCTTTGTAATTTTCTTTCGTTATCCACACCATTTCTTCTATCTCAGAAGCGATTTTAAGCGTTTCTAATGATTTTAATTTAACATGAAACACATTTGCATGAACTTCAGTATTCGCTTCGTTAACGGCAATAGAAGTATGTTGTCCTAAAAATGAAACATCGTTCTGTAGAATATCAACATTAATCTCTTCTAAAAATTCGCGTCGAAGCGTTGTTAATAATTCTTCATCTTGCTCTCGTTTTCCTCCAACCATCTGAAAAAATTTCGATTTCTTTTTTCGGACAGCTAACATTCTACCTATTTCATCTGTAACCAAGGCGTTCACCAAATAAATATAATTCATTGTTATGCGTTATGCGTTATGCAAAAGTAGAATTTAGGAAAGTTTGGAGCAAAAAAAAGCTTCACAATAAGTGAAGCTTATAAAAGTTGGCGATCCGGACGGGACTCGAACCCGCGACCACTTGCGTGACAGGCAAGTATTCTAACCAACTGAACTACCGGATCAGTCTGTTTTTTTTATTTATAATTTTCGATCGCACTAAAATAGAAAAAGAAATAGATGCGATCCGGACGGGACTCGAACCCGCGACCACTTGCGTGACAGGCAAGTATTCTAACCAACTGAACTACCGGATCAGAAAATTATAAATTGATATATTTTTTATGAATTTTTATAAAAAATTGCGATCCGGACGGGACTCGAACCCGCGACCACTTGCGTGACAGGCAAGTATTCTAACCAACTGAACTACCGGATCAGAAATTATAAAAAATATATTGTGTAAAAGAACGAACTTTTTGCGATCCGGACGGGACTCGAACCCGCGACCACTTGCGTGACAGGCAAGTATTCTAACCAACTGAACTACCGGATCAAAATCTGTATCGATTTCGGATTGCAAATATAGGCGGTTTTCTGATAAAACCTAAACTTTTTTCAAAAAAAATCTCGGAAATTTTGCATCCGAGATTCTTTTATTTCAAAATCAGCGATTTAATTTATTATAAAATCGCGTTTAATTTTTCTACTAATTGCTCTTTTGGAACAACTCCTACAACTTTGTCTACTACTTCTCCGTCTTTGAAGAATAAAATTGTAGGAATGTTGCGGATTCCATATTTCGCAGCAACTTCTTGGTTTGTGTCTACATCAACTTTACCAATAACTGCTTTTCCTTGATATTCTGTAGCAAGCTCTTCCACAACTGGACCAACCATTCTACAAGGACCACACCAAACAGCCCAAAAATCAACCATTGCTGGTTTTCCTGACTCTATAATATCTGATGCAAATGATGCGTCTGTTACTTCTAATGCCATAATCTTATATTTTTTTATCTAATCTTAAGTTTACAAATCTACATAAAATTTTATTCTTGAAAAATTTCGTTCATATTATCTATCAATTATTGAATAGATGAAACGAATAATTAATTCAGTTTGAATGTAATTTCCTGCAATTCATCTAATTCTTTCAACAAATCTCGACAAATGTTAATTTTGATTTTACTTGCTGGTAAATCCAAATTGTTCAAATAATCTTTTGGATCAATTAATTGAATTTTTAATAATTTATCTCCTTGATATTTGAACATAATATCTGATAATTTGCTAAATGTTTCTTCCGAAAATTCTGGAACTTCAATCTTCACCGTCATTTTTTCGGCTTGCTTTTCCACAATTTCATTCAACAACAAAATATTTGTGATGTTTTTATACACACGACCTTGTGTTACATTTCCTTCTTTGTCTTTGAATTCTTTTTTCGAGATATTCAATTTCAAATTCAAGAACATATTTTCTTGCATAAAGTGTCTATACTTCATATAATCGCTCCCAAAAACCATGATATCCATCGAATCTGTATAATCGCTAAACGTAAAAATACCAAATTCGTTTCCATTTTTGGCAATTCTATGTTGAATATTTGACATCATTCCACAAATCGAAACTTCTTTGTTGACAAAATTATCTTCATTCGCATTGATATCAGAAATACTACAATTTGAAGCCATTTTCAACTCATGTTTGAAATCATCCAAAGGATGCGAAGAAATATAAATTCCAACAACTTCTTTCTCCTTCGACAAACGTTGTAACATATTCCATTTCTCACAATCTGGCAACATCGGAACCACATCTTCTACAACAGAATCTCCTCCGAAATCACCAAATAAAGAAGTTTGAGAAGAGTTTTTTTGCTCCTGATAATTTCCTCCATATTTGATTAATTTTTCCAGATTCGTCGTTGTATTATCGATAAAAAAATAACGTCCACGATGAAATTCAAACGAATCAAAACCTCCAGCTAAAACTAAGTTTTCGATTGTTTTTTTGTTCACTGTTCGCAATTCGACACGTTTAACAAAGTCGTATATATCTTTGAACGGACCATTTGCTTCACGTTCAGAAATTATCGAGTTTACTGCGGCTTGCCCAACACCTTTTACAGCTCCCATTCCAAAACGAATTTCATAATTTTCGTTTACGTTAAACTTCGTAATCGATTCATTGATATCTGGACCAAGAACCGCCAATCCCATTCGCTTACACTCTTCCATAAAGAAGGTCACTTGCTTGATATCATTCATATTATTTGAAAGAACAGCCGCCATATATTCTGCTGGATAATGTGCTTTCAGATAAGCTGTTTGATACGCTACCCATGCATAACACGTCGAGTGCGATTTATTGAAGGCATAGGATGCAAAGGCTTCCCAGTCTGTCCAAACTTTTTCTAAAATCTTAGGATCATGCCCTTTTTCTGAAGCTTGCGCAACAAATTTTGGTTTCATTTTATCCAAGACAGCTTTTTGCTTTTTCCCCATTGCTTTACGCAAAACGTCGGCATCACCTTTCGAGAAACCTGCTAATTTTTGCGAAAGCAACATTACTTGCTCCTGATAAACCGTAATTCCGTAGGTTTCTGATAAATATTCTTCCATCGCATCCAAATCGTACTGAATTGGTTCTTCACCATTTTTACGGCGAACAAACGACGGAATATATTCGATAGGCCCAGGACGATAAAGGGCATTCATGGCAATTAAATCCGCGAAAACTGTCGGACGTAAATCCTTCATGTATTTTTGCATTCCGGGTGACTCGTATTGGAAAACCCCAACCGTTTCTCCACGCTGGAAAAGCTCATATGTTTTTTCGTCGTCAATCGGAATTTCATCCGGATTGATTTCGATTCCTGTTCTCGCTTTTACTAATTTGATGGTATCTTTAATCAAGGTTAAGGTTTTCAACCCCAAAAAGTCCATCTTCAATAATCCGGCACTTTCTGCAACCGAGTTATCAAACTGCGTTACATATAAATCTGAATCTTTAGCTGTTGTTACAGGTACGAAATTCGTAATATCATCTGGCGTAATAATTACCCCACACGCGTGAATTCCCGTGTTACGAACAGAACCTTCTAAGATTTTTGCTTGCTGAATAGTTTCCGCAGCTAAATCGTCTCCATTCGATAAACGTTTTAATTCGCTTACAGCATCAAACTCTTCTGGTTTTAAGGCTCCTTTTAATGCAGCTTCATCTAAATTGAAGATTTTAGATAACTTCATATTCGGAATCAAACCTGCAACACGGTTCGCATCAAACAATGGTAAATCCAATACACGCGCCGTATCTTTAATCGAAGATTTCGCCGCCATTGTACCATAAGTGATGATTTGCGCTACTTGATTTGCTCCATATTTATCAATCACATAATCCATTACCAACGATCGACCTTCGTCATCAAAGTCGATATCGATATCGGGCATAGATACACGATCAGGATTTAGGAATCGCTCAAAAAGTAAATCGTACTGAATTGGATCTAAATTGGTAATCCATAAACAATAAGCAACTGCTGATCCTGCCGCCGAACCACGACCTGGACCAACCGATACGCCCATTTTACGCGCCGCAGCAATAAAATCTTGTACAATCAAGAAATAACCAGGATAACCTGTTTTTTCAATTGTGGCTAATTCGAAATCCAAACGTTCTTTAATTTCGTCTGTCAATTCTGGATAACGAATTTTTGCACCTTCGTAGGTTAAATGTTTTAAATAAGCATTCTCACCTCTTTTCCCTCCATCTTCATCATCTTCTGCGTGATGAAATTCTTCGGGAATATCAAATTTTGGAAGTAATACATCTCGATAAAGCGTGTATTCTTCTATTTTATCAACAATTTCTTGAATATTAATAATTGCTTCGGGAATGTCTTGAAACAATTGTTTCATTTCTGCTTCCGACTTAAAATAATATTCTTGATTTGGCAAACCAAAACGGAATCCACGACCACGACCAATTGGCGTTGATTGTTTTTCTGCATCGCGCACACACAACAAAATATCGTGTGCATTCGAATCGTCTTGATTGATATAATACGTATTATTTGTCGCAACAACTTTTACATTGTGTTTACGCGCAAACGCAAGCAAAGTCTGATTAACACGATCTTCATCTTCTTGTCCGTGGCGCATCAATTCGATGTAAAAATCATCACCAAACTGCTCTTTCCACCAAAGTAAAGCTTCTTCGGCTTGCTTTTCACCAAGATTCAAAATTTTGTTTGGAACTTCACCTTGTAAGTTTCCAGACAAAACAATTAAATCTTCTTTATATTCTTCAATAATCGCTTTATCAATTCGAGGCACGTAGTAAAACCCATCAGTATAAGCCTTCGATGCCATTTTTGCTAAATGATGATAACCATTTTTGTTCTTTGCAAAAATTACAATTTGATAGCCATTATCCTTTTTTGTTTTGTCTAAATGATTTTCACAAACAAAGAATTCGGAACCAATAATAGGTTTTAAGATAACTTCCGTTGGTTCTGCTCCGTCAGCAATTAACTCTTCATTCTTTACTTTTGCAGCTTTATTATGATTTTGTACTTCTGCATTAAAATGAAAAGCTCCCATCATATTTCCATGATCGGTAATTGCAACTGCAGTCATTTTATTTTTTGCCGCAGCACTCACCAAATCGTTTACAGAAATAGTCGATTGAAGAATTGAAAATTGTGTGTGATTATGTAAATGTGCAAATTTTGCTTTCTCGAATTGTGCTAAAACTTCTTCCGAAATATCAATAACCTCATCTCCTCCATCTTCTTTGGCTTTAATTTTCGCAATTTCTTGTGAAGCTTTTTTAAGATTTACGTGATTTAGTCCAACTGGCTGAATATTTGTTTCATTAATTGCATTAAATCGAACAAAATATTCATCTTCAACTTCTAACTCGTTTTTTGTAAAAATACCTTTACGAATCAACTCGAAAAAACAACGCGTAGTTGCCTCCACATCGGCAGTTGCGTTATGCGCTTCGCCAAACGGAACACCAAAAAGATATTGATGCAATTCCGTTAACGTTGGTAATTTGTAACGACCTCCACGACCTCCAGGAAGTTTCAATAACTCAGCAGTCACCTCGGTACAGGTATCCAAAACAGGTTTTTCGGCTAAATTATTTTCATAATTCAGACGATAAAATTCGGCTCCCATAATGTTAATATCGAAACCTAAATTTTGTCCAACAATAAATTTAGCTTTACCTAAAGCTTCGTTGAATTTATCTAAAACTTCTTTTAATGGAACACCTTTTTCGGTTGCTAAATCAGTTGAAATTCCGTGAATACGTTCAGAATCATACGGAATATCAAAACCATCTGGACGCACCAAATAATCTTGATGTTCAATAATTTGCCCCATTTCATCGTGCAATTGCCAAGCGATTTGTATACAACGCGGCCAGTTGTCGGAGTCAGAAATCGGCGCATTCCAATCTTTCGGAAGACCAGTTGTCTCTGTATCGTATATTAAGTACATTGAGTTTTCGTTTGAATCTGTAAATTTACGAAATCTTAGCAGAAGATTTTCTTAAGATAAGTTAAGAATAATTATCTATTTTAGATGTTCAAATCAACGAAAATGAAAAATATTTTCATCATTAATGGAAGCACAAGCGAAAATTCATCTAATCAAAAAATCATAGAAAATTTTATTTCTTCTACATCTCAATATTTCAAATGTACTGTTTTTGATGAATTAAAAACTCTTCCTCATTTTGATCCAGAACGTTCTATCGAAAATACGCCGCAAGAAATACTTGGTTTTAGAACTGAAATAGAAAAAGCTGATGGAATAATTATTTGTACGCCCGAATATATTTTTAGTATTCCGAGTGGATTAAAAAATGTATTAGAATGGTGCGTTTCTACAACTATTTTTGATGGAAAACCTTTAGGAATTATCACTGCGTCTGCAAATGGAGAAAAAGGACATGAAGAATTGCAATTGATAATGAAAACGTTGATGACAAACTTCAATAATGAAACAACTTTACTCATTCAAGGTGTTAAAGGAAAAGTAAATTCGGAAGGAAAAATTATTGATAAAGTAACTTTACAACAATTGGAAGAGTTCATCGTAGCTTATAACCAACTATTAACCTAAAATATGTTTTACGTTTATACTATTGCAATACCACTTTTGATTATTTTGACTTTTTATTTCGTTGAACGAAAAATATTCAAAATAAATAACCTTCTCATTTTAGTTTTTTTATTCTGGCTTTACTTGATTAGCTTATTTTTTTTACAATATTTTAAAATTTTAAATGATTTTTGGAGTTTATACTCCATTTTACTCTTCTTACTTCCAATCACTATTATTGTATTAATTATAAAAATTGTAATGATTATTCTAAATAATTTTAAAAAATAAATGAAACAAAAACTAATCTATATACTTTATTGGTCAGCAATATTTACGGTTTCAATATCAATGTTTGTGTATGGAATTGTAAAACCTACTCAATTCACAAATATGGATAACAGCATTAATAATCATCTTTCTGAAGGTCATCGATTGATGTGGAATTTTTATAGTTTTACCAAAGGGTATCCAATAATCATCGGAATTTTTGAAGTGATTGGTGCAATCACATTACTTTTTAGAAGGACAAGAATTTTTGCATGCTTGTTATTAACTACAATTTTAATCAATATTATTCTACAAGATTATTTCTATGAAATTGTTGCGCTAAATTCTTCTATTTTTTATCAAGTTTTAGTCTTTGTTATCTTAATTATTGACAAAGAAAGAGTGATTGAAATTTTTTCGAAACTATTTGAATTAAAAACTAAACTAAAACCAAACTGGATTCTAATCATTATAAGTTTTATACTTGCAATTGGCTTTAAATTTATTGAAACAAAAGTTTTATAACCAAAAAAGATGAACTTAATTCAGTTCATCTTTTTCTAAAATTTCTTCCGACTCAAAACTCATTTTAAGTTTGATGAGTTCATCTTTTATATTTTCTAATCGCTTCACAACATCTATTTCATCTGTTGTTGTCGCAATTCCTTTTTTACCAATCGCTTGTTTTGCACCTTCTAACGTATAGCCTTTTATTTTTACCAAATAATAGATATTCTTGAAACAATCAATATCATTTTTGGTAAATAATCGATTTCCTTTTTTGTTCTTTTTGGGTTGAATAATTTCAAATTCTTTCTCCCAAAATCGAATCAACGATGCATTTACATCAAAGGCTTTGGCGACTTCGCCAATCGAGTAATATAGTTTATCAGGCAGGTCTACGTTCATTATCAGCGTTTAATCCAAAGATAATGACAATTTTTTAGAGTTTTGATAAATTTTAATGAAATCGTCTGGATCTACATCATTGTAGAAATACATAATTGGATCTACAGGTTCTCCATTCTTGTGAATTTCGTAATGCAAATGCGCTCCTGTCGACAATCCAGTCGTCCCAACATAACCAATTACATCGCCTCTTTTCACTTTTTGTCCACTACGAACTTTCGCACGAGACATGTGAGCATACAAACTTTCGTAACCATTTCCGTGTTTCAAGACCACCATATTTCCGTAACCCGAATTAAATTCAGAAACTTTTACAGAACCATCTCCAGTTGCATAAATTGGTGTTCCTGTAGAAGCTGCAAAATCTAAACCTTTGTGCATTTTATTCACTTTCAAAATTGGGTGAAAACGAGATCCATAACCAGAAGCTAATCTACTTACATATTTATCTGCAACAGGTTTTAGAACTGGCATTGATGATAAATTGGCATCTTTTACACCAGCAGAACGAAATACTTCGTCCAACGATTTTGATTCAATTTCGATTTTATCAATCAATTTTTCGATATCTTCTGCTGTATAATTATCAATTTCTTTGTTTACAGAATCGATATTTTCATTGACACGCATATCATAAATTGTACGATAAATATTGCGATCTTTTTCTTCGATTTCTGTCAAAGCCTCTTCAACTTCTTTGAATTTTTTATGTAATTGCTGATTTTCATTTTCCATTCTTTCCAACTCAGCCAATAATTTGCTTTTGTCGTCTTTGAATTTCCCTGCTCTCGATGCGTATTCAGAATCATTAAAATGATAACCAATCATTCCAGCAGATATTGTCGATAGACATAAAAATAGTAATACGTATAATGCTGTTTTAGGAGTTTTTTGGACTCTTTTCTTCGCCCAACTCATTAAAAATTTCACAGAATTATACTTATAGTTTTTATTTTCCATTACTTAACCAACCTTTTATTATCTTTGTAAAACGTTTGCAAAGTAACGAATATTGTACGAGTAAACTTGTTAATCAAATGATAAAAATAATTTAATTAAATGAAATCCAAAGATATAAGAAAAGAATTTCTGCATTTTTTTGAGACAAAAGGCCACTTAATAGTAGACTCTGCGCCGATTGTTTTGAAAGACGATCCGACATTAATGTTCAATAATTCGGGGATGGCACAATTCAAAGAATATTTTTTAGGAAACGGAACTCCAAAAAGTAATCGTATCGCGGATACACAAAAATGTCTTCGTGTTTCTGGTAAACATAATGATTTGGATGATGTAGGAAAAGATACTTACCACCACACGATGTTCGAAATGTTAGGAAACTGGTCTTTTGGTGATTATTTCAAAAAAGAAGCAATCGCTTGGGCGTGGGAATTACTAACAGAAAAATACGGAATCTCTAAAGATCAAATTTATGTAACAGTTTTTGAAGGTGATAAAGGTGACGGAACATCATTAGATGAAGAAGCATTAGAACTTTGGAAACAACATATTGCTGAAGACAGAATTCTTTACGGAAATAAAAAAGATAATTTCTGGGAAATGGGTGATATCGGACCATGTGGACCATGTTCTGAAATTCATGTTGATATTCGTCCAGAAGCTGATCGTTTAGCTGTTGATGGTAAAACATTGGTTAATATGGATCATCCACAAGTTATCGAAATTTGGAACTTGGTATTTATGCAATACCAACGTAAAGCTGATGGTTCTTTAGAATCTTTACCAGCGCGACACATCGATACAGGAATGGGATTTGAGCGTTTAGCAATGGTTTTACAAGGAAAATCATCAAATTATGATACAGATGTTTTTCAACCAACAATTCAAAAATTAGAAGAAATTTCTGGTGTAAAATATGGCGCAGCAGAAAAAACAGATATCGCGATTCGTGTTGTAGTTGACCATTTACGTGCAGTTTCTTTTGCAATTGCAGACGGACAATTACCATCAAACACAGGAGCTGGATATGTAATTCGTCGTATTTTACGTCGTGCTATTTCTTACGGATATCGTTTCTTAGGTCTTAAAGAGCCTTTTATCTATAAATTATATCCAATCTTGAAAGCTGAAATGGGCGATTTCTTCCCAGAATTAGTAAAACAAGAAACAATTGTAACTGGCGTTATTCGTGAAGAAGAAGCATCTTTCTTACGTACAATTGAACAAGGATTAAATCGATTAAATCAAATCATTGAGCAATTAGGAGATTCTAAAATTGTTCCTGGTGATGTGATTTTCGAATTATATGACACGTTTGGTTTCCCTGCAGATTTATCTCGTATTGTAGCAGAAGATCACGGTTTCACAATTGACGAAGCTGGTTTTGAAGCTGAAATGGCGAAACAAAAAGAACGTTCGAAAAAAGCAACTGCTTTATTAACGGATGACTGGGTTATTTTAGATGATAAAGGAAACGAAACCTCTATCGCTTATGATAACACAGAAGCTGAAGTAAAAATTACACGTTACAGAAAAGTAAAAAATAAAAAAGGAGAATTTTTCCAATTAGTATTCAATCAAACGCCATTCTATGCAGAATCTGGAGGACAAATTGGTGATACAGGATCAATTTCTACTTTGAATGAAACAATTGAAGTTGTTGACACGAAAAAAGAAAATAACTTAGTAATTCATTTCGTTGAAACTTTACCAGAAAATGTAAACGCTACATTCAATGCGAAAGTTGACACAGAAAAACGTAATGAGACAACTAAAAATCACTCTGCAACACACTTAATGCACGAAGCTTTACGCGAAGTTTTAGGAACGCACGTAGAACAAAAAGGTTCGTATGTTGGAGACGATTATTTACGTTTTGACTTTTCTCATTTCTCTAAAATGACAGATGAAGAATTGGCTATTGTTGAGCAAAAAGTAAACGATAAAATTGCAGAAGCTTTACCATTAATCGAAAAAAGAGATTGTGATATCAACGAAGCTATTGCTGATGGAGCTATGGCTCTATTTGGTGAAAAATATGGTGATAAAGTTCGTGTCATTCGTTTCGGATCTTCAATCGAATTATGTGGTGGTACGCACGTAAAAAACACAGCAGATATTCGTTTGTTCAGAATTTTATCTGAATCTTCTACTGCTGCTGGTATTCGTCGTATCGAAGCAATTACATCAAACAAAGCAATCGAAGCATACAAAGATGCTGAGAAAAATTACAATGATGTTTTAGCTGCACTTAAAACGAAAAATGATGCGGTAAAAGCGGTTCAACATTTATTAGATGAAAATGCAGAATTGAAAAAGCAATTAGAGTCTTTTGTTGCGCAACAAGCTGCTGCTGAGAAAGCGACTTGGAAAGCTGCGATTAAAGAGATTAATGGTGTTAATTTCTTAGCGGTTAAAACGAATTTAGATACAAATGCCGCAAAACAAAATGCAATTGATTTAACAAAAGAAATCGAAAATGCATTTATCGTTGTTGGTACGAATGATGCCGTAAAACCATCGATTACAATTTCTATCGCAAAAAACCTTGTAGATGAAAAAGGTTATAACGCAGGACAAATTGTAAAAGAAATCGCGAAGCACATCAATGGCGGCGGAGGTGGACAAGCTTTCTTAGCTACAGCAGGTGGTAAAGAGGTTTCTGGATTAGATGCTGCACTAAAACAAGCAGAGGATTTTGTTAAATAATAAATCTCTATTATAATACTTTAAAAGCGACTTGGTTTATCAAGTCGCTTTTTTTTTATTTTTATAATTCTATTTTAGAATTAACACTTTTAACTTTTTTATCTTGAAAGAGATCAAATTATTGATTGCCGTTAGTATAGTTGCAATTGTTTGGGGAACAACTTTCCTCGGAATTCGTATAGCTGTAGAAACTATTCCTGGTTGGTTTGTTGTTGAAATTCGTCAATTTTTGGCAGGACTAATTATGCTAATTATTTTACTATCTAAAAAGGAATTAAAATAGATTGGCTGGAAAAATTTGTCTTATCAACTTATATTTTCAAGTTTGATGTTAATCGCTGCAAATGGATTAACTACTGTTGCCGAAGAAAATTTATCGAGTAGTTTAGCTGCATTAATCAGCGCAACCTCTCCTATTTTAGTCTTTTCAGGAAGTATTTTTATTGGTTTACAAAAATTTAGTTACCGCGGATTATTAGGTGTTTTACTTTGTTTTTGCGGCGTAATATTTATTTTTTGGGATGGAATTAAAGAATTAGCAAATCCAGAATATAGAACCGGAATTATTTTACTTTTTTGTGCGATTACAGGTTGGGCAACAGGAACTATTTTCACCAAGAAAATGAATATTCAATCTAAAAATATTTCTCTCAATCTTTTTTACCAATTTATATTTGCTGGAATTGTTCAAATTATTTTTGCATTCGCTTTTACTAAAAATTATAATTTCGAGAATTGGAGTACAAAAAGTATTTCTGCCATGCTTTATTTAGCTGTTTTTGGTTCTGTGATTACGTTTTTCTCTTTTCATTATGCATTGACCAAAATTTCCCCTATACAAGTTTCTATTCTTTCTTATTTCAATACGATTATTGCAATTATTTTGGGTTGGTTAGTTCTTGACGAGCAGATTTCATCAAAGTTTATCGTCGCTACTATTCTAATTATTCTTGGTGTTTTTATTATTAATTATAAGCCAGAAATGTTCAAAACTAAACGTTTAAAAGCAGATTAAGAGTTACGTAATAAAATTTATTTTAATATTTTTAACATAATTTAACAACTTAATCTATGATTGAAATATACAAACGAGTAATGTTTGACAATTACGCCAATTTCTCGGGAAGAGCCCGCAGAAGCGAATTTTGGTATACAACTTTAATTAATACTATATTTTTTATAATATCTTTCATTTGTTTATTTAAATTTATAAATATATCAGACATAGTTTCATATACTATTGGAGGAATAATAGTTTTATTTTTTTTTATAACTCTTATACCAAGATTAGCTTTAATAAGTAGAAGATTGCATGACACAGGAAAAAGTGGATGGTTCTATTTATTAACTTTTATACCTGGAGGAAATCTTATTTTATTAATATTTTTTATTATGGATAGTCAACCAGGTTCTAATCAATGGGGACCAAACCCAAAAGAAACTGATGATTCTATCAACGAAATAGGAAACGATTTAATCGAAAGATATTAAAATTAAAAAGCGAGATTAATTCTCGCTTTTTAATTGGATCAATTTTATCCATTGTTTTAGATTATATCGTCTAAAAATTCCGAAATAACGTTGATTAAAAGAGTTCACCCAAATCGAATTGTCTTCACAATAAATCACAACTGTTTCGATATAATCTCTTCTTCGGTAATTGTATTTATAAAAAATATTTCGTTCTGAATATTCAAAAAGAAACAAACCTTGTTCATCCAACGATTGCGTAAAATTATGTTGACGCTGCGCTAACTCTTTGATTAAATTAATATTTTCACTTAACGATTTTGATGTTTTAATTTCTACAAAAAATCTGTCATTAATTGTCGTTATTATTCGAATTCCAAAAATTACAATCAATGAAATAAAAATAATATTGATTTCACTTGATGCATAAGCAAAAAACAAAATAAGTAAAAGCATCCAACCTAAGTCCAAATAATTCCAAATTTCGAAAGGCAGAAAATATTTATCACCAACCTTTTTGAGTTTCGTTTTATGATGAAATGTGGAAAGATTATTTGTGTTCATAACTTTAGATTTATCTTAAAAATAAGAAATATTATCGAATTGAAACAATTGTAAATAAATAACAATTAACACATTTTATTAAAACAAGAAATTTTAATCATAAAACATAAACATTCGAATCATTTTTGTAATTTTGCACCTCAAAAATTAAGTAATAAATACAATTCAATAAAATGGCAAACATTACATTCACAATGATTAAGCCTGATGCAGTTGCAAAAGGACACATCGGAGATATTTTAAAAGACATTACTGACGCTGGTTTCAAAATCAAAGCGGCTAAAATGACTCAATTAGCAAAACAAGATGCTGAAGCATTTTACGCTATCCACGCAGAGCGTCCTTTCTTCAAGGATTTAGTAGAATTCATGACTTCTGGACCAATCGTTGCTGCAGTTTTAGAAAAAGACAACGCAGTTGCTGATTTCCGTACTTTAATCGGTGCTACTAACCCAGCTGAGGCTGCAGAAGGTACAATCCGTGCTAAATATGCTGAATCTATCGATGCTAACGCTGTTCACGGTTCTGATTCTGACGAAAATGCTGCTATTGAAGCTGCTTTCCACTTTGCTGCGAAAGAAATTTTCTAATCGAATAAGATTACAAAACATTATACAAATCCTTCTGAAAATATTCGGAAGGATTTTTTTTGGCTCAAAATTTACTTACCTTTAAATCAAATTCTAAAAAATGAAAAAAATAATTTTAGCCACATTTACAATCGCAGCTTTTGTTGTGTCAAGTTGTAAAAGCGAAACAGAACCTGTAAAAAATGATGTAGAAAATGTAGAAGATTCAGTAAAAGTTGAAGCAAAAACTGCCGAAGAATCTATTCAATACGAAGGAGCTTACAAAGGAATTTTGCCTTGTTATGAGAAAGATTGCAAAGAGGTTGAAATGGAAATAAAATTATTACCAAACAAAGGATATGTCTATTCTACAAAACGTCTGGGGTTAGATAAAATGGCAATTATGACAACTGGAACTTTTCAGTTTAAAGAAGATGGAAATACAATTGTTTTTCCTGAAATTGCCAATGTTCCGAATGCTTTTTTGGTTGAAGAGGGAAAAATTACTCAGTTAAATAAAAATCAGAAGAAAATAGAATCGGCCGATTCTGCTAAATTTGTTTTGACAAAAGAAAAATAGATAAAAAAAGGTTTCGATATGAAACCTTTTTTTATTGTAATAATTTTAGATTCTTTGATAAACTCAGAATAATTGTTTTCAAAACTCTGATAAAGTAAATGTCATTCCGACGAAAGGAGGAATCTGAGATTCTTCATTCCACTTACGTTGCATTCTGACTTATTATCCATAAGTCATGTTGAACTCATTTCTACATCGCATTATACAAAGTATTTTACCTCAACTCCAATCGACAAACGAAGTTTACTTTTTCTTGATTAACAACTTTAAACTGAATTAAATTCTTAGTTTCTAATTTCTGAATTTCTATTTTGTCATGTAAACTTAATTCTTTCAAGAAATTCATATCAATCGCTTTGATACGATGTTTGAATATTATTTCAGGATCAATAGTATTCAAGCACCAGTCCAAATATTTGGTATTATTTGCATGTTTTACGATATCCAAATCAGAGAATTGAACTTTATACTGAATAACTTCTGTTGGTTCAAAATCAATGTTCAAAATCGAATTCTCGATTTCTGTTGGTTTTAGATTAGGAAATCGTTCAATGTGAGATGAATCAAGTTGAAGAATATCCGGACGACGTTTTTCTGTATTGAAAACCGCCCACAAACTTGAAGCGCCAATTAATTTTTTTCCATTTTTCTCAATCGTAAAATCACGAATAGATTTTGCTCCTTTCAGCACTTCAATCCACGTTTTTACATCTACAAAATCTGTCCAAGAAGGTAATTGATCAATTTCTATTCGAAGTCGATTCATTACCCAAGATTGATTAAATTCTTGCAAATCAAAGAAACCTAAGCCTCCTTTTATTGCGTGTTCTGAAGCCGTTAATTGAAAAAGATTTGCCATTTCAGACAATTTCATTTTACCTGTCGGATCACATTGAGAAAAATAAATTTCCCAATTTTTCGTATAAATTGATTTAAAATCTTCTGCTATTGGCATCGATAAAATTTTGAATCTTTTATAGTGAAATTATTTACCTAATTTCTTTTTCATATCCGCCATCATAACCGCAGCTACACCAGCTTCCACTCCTTTATTTCCATGTTTTCCTCCGGAACGATCAATTGATTGTTGTTCATTTTCGTCTGTTAAAACACAAAAAATAATTGGCATATTGTGTTTGATATTCAAATCTTTTACACCTTGCGTTACACCTTGACAAACATAATCGAAATGCGCTGTTGCTCCACGAATCACACATCCAACAACGATAATTCCGTCCAAATCTGGATGAACTTGCGCGACTTTATCAGCTCCATAAATCAACTCAAAACTACCAGGAACTTCATATAATGTAACATCATCAGGATTTGCGCCCAAATCAATCAATGTATCTTTTGCTCCATCTCGTAAATTAAATGTGATATGATTATTCCATTCAGATGTAATGATTGCAAACTTAGAGCCCGCTACATTTGGTAATTCTGCTTTATTATATTGAGATAAATTTTTATTTTCTGTTGCCATTTTGTTTAAAATTTGAATGGTAAAATTACAAAAATGATTTAGGATAAACTTTGATTTGAATCAATAAAAAAAGCCGAACAAATTGTTCGGCTTGTAATTATCTTTTGAAGTGAATTATTTTGCAGTTTCAGAAGCGTATTTTAAACGCTCAATAAACTTCGCAGTTTCACCATTATTTGCATTTGGATATTTATCCTCTAAAGCTTGAAAATATTTTAAAGCATCAGCATTTTTACCTAATTCCATTGCAATTTCACCTGCTTTTGTGTAGTAAGTTGATTGTAAAGTTTCAACTTCTGTCGCTTCAGCAGCTTTTACATAGTAAGGTAAACCTTCTTCTAATTTGTTAGAAGCAACTAATGCGTTTCCTAACATACCATATTTTTGCGCTAACATCACATTGTCATCTGTATCAAAATCTTCTAATAATTTTACAGCAGATGCGTAATCTCCTAATTTATAATAAGAACTTGCCGCTTTGAAACGTGCTAAATTACCAGCATCAGTATTTCCATATTCATCAACAATTTGTTGTAAACCTTGGAAACTTCCTGCGCTACCATTAAGAGCAACGTTAATAGAATCTTGATCAAAAAGACGTTCTGCTTGAACCATTTCTTTGAAAGCATCATCCGATTTAGGTTCTACGACTAGTTTTAAGTAAGCAAAATAACCTAAAACAGCTACAATAATTACTCCTAAACCAATACCAATTGCTTTAGCATATTTTTCAACAAAAAACTCTACGTTGAAAGCTGTTCTATCTAATTTTTCTACGAATTGCTCTGTAGCGAATTCTTCTTTTTTATTATTTTTTGCCATTTTAATAATTTACGAGGTTGCAAAAATACAATTTGGAACAAATATATCCAATAAATTTATTTACAAACAACCTTTTAGAATAAATATGCTACTGATAAGTTTAACATTTGCGGACGATTTTCTGTTCTATATTGTCCATTTGATCCGTTCAAAATGTCAGATCCAACTTTTCCTAAACCGAATTCGTAACGTAAATCGAATAATAATTTAGAAACTTCTACACCTGCACCAATTTGCATTCCGACATTGAATTCGTCTTGTTTTGCAGTTGTAAAATCTTTTACAGATAATTTATCATCAAAATAGTAAGAGAAAACTGGACCAGCTTGAACGTGTCCGATTCCTAAAAATCTTTTTCCAACATTTACAGGAATATCTAAACGTTTTTTAGTTACATCAAGATTTTGTCCATCAACATCATATTCATTTTTGAATTGCGTATACAATAACTCTGGCTGAATGTAAATTCCTGCTAAAGAAACGCGCGCTAAAGCACCCGCTTGAAATCCAGCAGAAGCTTTTCCATCTCTCTTGAAAATATTTCCAGCATCTTGCCAAACTTTTCCTTTATCTGTATTGAAAACAGCTCCACCTTTGATACCAAAATCGATATTTTGTGCTGTAGCAAAATTTGCAGCTAAACCTACAATTGCAGTTAAAATTAATTTTTTCATAGAATTTTTATTTTTATTGATTTATTGTTGCTCTTTTAATAAGGCTTCTCTTAATTTCTTGAAAAGATTTGACGAATATACAAAATCAATAACATTTGGATTATCAGCCACCAAAATCTCCTCTTTTGTCCCTTCCCATTCCAAGAAACCATTTTTTAAGAAAACAATATGATCTCCAATTTCCATTACTGAGTTCATATCATGTGTATTTACAACGGTTGTTGTGTTATATTCTTTTGTGATATCATAAATTAATTGGTCGATAACTAAAGCCGTTTTCGGATCAAGACCAGAGTTTGGCTCATCAGCAAACAAATATTTTGGATTATTTACAATCGCACGCGCAATTGCCACACGTTTTTGCATTCCTCCAGATATTTCTGACGGATATTTTTTTAGCGCTGTACGAGCTATTTCTACACGATCTAACACTTCACGTGCACGTTTTTCGGCATCAGCATTTGACATATCCGAAAACATTTGCAATGGAAATTTTACATTTTCAACAATATTCATCGTATCATACAAAGCCGAACCTTGGAAAACTACTCCAATTTCTGAACGTAAACGTTGTTTTTCTTTGTAATCAAACTCGATCATATTATCTCCTTCGTACAAAATTTGACCTGAAGTTGGTGTTAATAATCCAATCAAATTTTTCAAGAAAACTGTTTTTCCAGAACCACTTTGACCAATAATTAAACTAACTTTTCCTTTCTCGAAAGTGACAGAAAAACCTTTCAGTACTTCTACTGCATCAAATGATTTTCTGATATCTTTTACTTCAATCATTAGCTCAAAATTGTTTGTGTTAATATTAAATTGATCACAATAATTGCTACTGATGTCCATACAACAGCTGTTGTTGCAGAACGACCAACTTCTAACGAACCTCCTTTTACTTTATAACCATAATATGCCGGAATTGTTGCGATAACAAACGCGAATACCATTGTTTTAAGGAATGTATAGACAAACAATTTTGTTGCCATATTCATTTGTAAACCTGTAATAAAATCGGCCGCTGACCATAGTTTTGTAAAAACACCAATGTAGTAACCTCCTAATAATCCAAATCCAATAGAAATCATAACCAATAAAGGATTGAAAAATACACAGGCGATAATTTTTGGTAAAATCAAGAAGTTTGCAGAATTGATTCCCATAACATCTAACGCATCAATTTGTTCGGTAACACGCATGGTTCCGATACTCGAAGCGATATACGAACCTACTTTACCAACTAAAATTAGCGACATAATGGTTGGAGCAAACTCTAATACCAAAACCACTTTGGTTGCATAACCAATGTAGGCATCTGGAACAGGAATAGAAGCTCCCTGAAAGTTTTGCGCCATTTGTATTGCTACAACTGCACCCATAAATGTTGAGATAAAGGTTACAATCCCTAAAGAGTTGACACCTAAATCATATATTTCTCTAACGGTCAATTTCCAGAAAACGCTCAATTTTTGAGGTTTGCTAAATACTTTACCCATAAGCATAAAGTATGACCCTAAATTTTCGATTAGTTTCATTACGACAAAATTAATATTTTTATTGGAAAGGCTTTTTATTTATCTTGCACAATGTGAATTTAGAACATTTAACTTCTTATCTCCCTCATAATGCAGACTTGTATGTAAAAAAGTGGTTAGAAAATCATTTTATAACGTTAAAAATTACAAGAAGACGTGAAACTAAGTTGGGAGATTATCGCAAATTGGTCGAAAATAATCGTCATCAAATTACAGTGAATGGCGACTTAAATCAGTATGCTTTCTTTTTTGTTTTTACACATGAAGTGGCGCATCTCAAAACTTTTGTTCAGTTTGATTCGCGTAAAATAAATCCGCATGGAAAAGAATGGAAAACCATTTTTGGGCATTTATTATTAGAATCTCTTCACATTTATCCCGAAGAATTGCAACCGTATATTCTTCATCATGCCAAACATCCGAAAGCGAGTTTAGGAGCAGATATTAATATCTCAAAATATATTATAGATGATAAAAATCCTGCTCAAATTTATCTTGAAGATTTGGAGGATGGTACAATATTTTCGATAGGAAAAAGAATCTTTAAAAAAGAATCTAAAAGAAAATTAAGGTATCTTTGTTTAGAGTTGAAAACCAAGAAAAAATATTTGATAAACGCAACTGCAACTGTAAATAAACTTTAAAAGACAATCATGAATAATAAAGATAACTACGCTGTTATCCTTGCCAGTGGTACAGGAGTGAGATTATGGCCTTTGAGTACAATTAAAAAACCAAAACAATTTCATGATTTATTAGGAATAGGAAAAACTTTTATTCAATTAACGTATAATCGCCTTAAAAAAGTCGTTCCGCAAGAAAATATTTTCATTGTAACTATTCAAGATTATAAAGAGATTGTAAAAGAACAATTACCAGATTTTGAGGATAAAAATTTTATCATCGAACCAAGAGTCATGAATACCGCAGCTTGTAATTTATTGGCCGCAATGACAATCCAACAATTTAATCCAAATGCAAAATTGATTATTTCTCCTTCAGATCATTTTATTTTTGATGAAGATGAATTTGTAGAAAAAGTAAATCTTGCTTTCGAGGATGCTGACAACGATCGATTGATTACTTTGGGAGTAGCTCCAACGCGTCCAGATGTTAATTACAGTTATATTCAGTTCATCGAAAATACAACACCTATAAAAAAAGTAAAATCTTATATCGATAAACCTGATTTAGAATTTGCTGAATCTTTTATAACGAGTGGTGAATTTATTTGGAATACAGGAATCCTTGTTTGGTCTGTAGATAGTATTGTAAAAGCTTTTCAACAACATTTACCTTCGATGAAAGAAACTTTAAAAAAATATTTTGATCTTGATCGTTCTTTACAAAATACAGAAACTTTAAAACCTATTTACACAACGTTAGACGTAACTTCTATCAACAAAGGAATTTTAGAACAAGCAGATAATGTTTATGTCATTCCAACAACTTTTGGCTGGAGTGATATTGGAACTTGGTCTGCAATCAACGAAAAGTATAAATACACAGGTGAAGATCAGGACGAAAATCACAATACATTATTATGCAAACATTTTTCTGGTTACAACGCTAAAAATAATTTTATTTATTCTACACAAGACAAAGCTATTATTATTGATGGATTAGACAATTATGTGGTTATTAATTCGGAGAAAGGATTACTCATTTGTCCTCGAAGCAATGTACAGTTTATAAAAACTTATGTGAGCGATTTGAAATTACAGAAAAACGGAGAAAAATATTGTTAAATAAAAAAATCTCTTCAATATTATTGAAGAGATTTTTTTATGTATTTATAATTTTAATAAGGACTGTCTCTTAAAGTGT
>NZ_DJDM01000006.1:0-44567 GCF_002431085.1 Empedobacter sp. UBA5924 | reverse complement strand
ATTTAAAATGCACAACGGGTATATATTAATTATTTTAGTACTAAAATACAAAAAAAGGTAGACTTTTTGTATTATTTATTTTAACTTTGGTTACAAATTAATTATCGTCATGAAAAAATTAATGTTTTTAGGTGCTTTTGCTTTAGGCGTTACAAGTTTATTTGCTCAAACACTTAGTTTAGAAAAAGAAGAAATTCAATTTGGAAATATAAAGTTGAATACCGAAGTAACAGCTAAGATGAAAGTAACCAACTCAGGTGATAAACCTTTAATTCTTAAAAGCGTTGTTGGTTCTTGTGGATGTACAGTTCCTGAATATCCTACAACACCTATCGAACCAGGAAAATCTGCGGATATTACCGTTAAATATTCAAGTGGTTCTGTGACTGGAGATTTCAATAAATCTGTAACAATCACATCTAACGATCCAGTTTCTTCTCGAAAAATTTTCAGAATAAAAGGAAAAGCGGAATAATTGTAAAGCAAGTTAAATAACTTGCTTTTTTAAGTTAAATAACTTGCTTTTTTCTTTTTATAAATTAAAAACCATTATCTACCTAATAATCTTGAAGTCACATGATTACTAAATATTTCAATTTCATTTGATTTTAGGAACTTAACCTTCATTGTTCCATCAAAATCTTCAACAGAAATGATTTCAATTTCATCATTCAAATGAATATTTTTTGAATTCAAATACTTCAAAAATTCATCAGAAGAACCAATAACAGCGCATATTTCTACTTTATCACCTTCTTTAAATTCGGCCAATTTTTTGTAATTGATAATTTCTATTTTTCCATTTTTATCTGGAATTGGAGAACCATGCGGATCTAATTTAGGAAAATTCAATAATTCGTCCATTTTATCGAAAAAAATTGGACTTTGAATATGTTCTATTTGCTCAGCAATTTCATGAACTTGTTCCCAACCAAATCCCATTTTATCTACCAAAAACATCTCTGTTAATCGGTGTTTTCTTACAATCAAAGAAGCTTTCAGAATTCCTTTATCAGATAACCGAAGTGGTTTATACGATTCATAAATCACCAATTCTTTTTCAGCTAATTTTTTCATCATACTGTTTACAGTAGGCATTTTTATTTCCAAATGCTTACTCAAATCCTTCACATTCACTTCTCCTTTCCCATTTTCAGAAAGATGAAATAATGCTTTTAGGTAATTTTCTTCGACCAATGAATTCATGGAAACAAATATAGTTGAAAATTAAGTAAAATTTAAAAATTCATTTTTAATAATATTTTTGTTAGATTTGTCTAACTTTTTAATTTGATTATAAATTTTACTTAACATGAAAACAACATTTTATTTATTCATCACCTTAACCTCCATTCTATCAAATGCTCAGGAACAAAAAGATTCTATTTATATGGAAGATTCTTCAGAAAATTTAGATGAGATTGTAATTACAGGAACAATGAAAGCTGTAAGAAAATCTGATAGTCCAGTTCCAATTGAAATCTATACACCAAAGTTTTTTCAAAAAAATCCAACACCTTCATTATTTGACGCTGTACAATTAATAAATGGTGTTCAACCACAACTAAACTGTAATGTTTGTAACACAGGTGATATTCATATTAACGGAATGGAAGGTCCATATACCATGATTTTAATTGACGGAATGCCAATTGTTTCTTCTTTATCTACTGTTTATGGTTTGAGCGGAATTCCGAACTCTTTGGTAGAACGAATAGAAGTTGTAAAAGGACCAGCATCTTCCCTTTATGGAACAGAAGCCATGGGTGGTATAATTAATGTAATTACGAAATCTCCTAAATCTGCTCCAAAATTATCTTTGGATGCTTTTACAACTTCTTGGTTGGAAACCAATCTTGATGGTGGATACAAATACAATTTAGGAGAAAAGGTAAATAGTTTATTTGGTTTTAATTACTTTAAATATGGTAATAAGAAAGATAAAAATAACGACGGTTTTACGGATGTAACGTTACAAGATCGCATCACGTTATTCAATAAATTTGATTTTGAACGTCAAAAAAATAGAACAGCATCAGTAGCTTTACGTTATTTATACGAAGATAGATGGGGAGGTCAAATGAATTGGAAAAGAAAACTACACAGAGGAAGTGACGAAGTTTATGCCGAAAGTATTATGACAAATCGTTTTGAAGCGATAGGAATGTATCAATTACCTATAAAAGAAAAAATAATGACTCAATTTTCTTATAATTTTCATCAACAGAATTCATTTTATGGTCCAGAATCTTATCAAGGAAAACAACAAGTTATTTTTGCTCAAGCTTATTGGGATAAGATAATTGGACAACATAGCTTACTTTTAGGATCTTCATTTAAATATACTTATTATGATGATAACACAAGAGGTACTGGAGAATATGATGAGGATAATAATCTAATCAAGAATAACCCAATGAATACACAGATTCCTGGTATTTTTGTACAAGACGAATGGACATTAAATTCTGAAAACAAATTATTACTTGGTTATCGATTTGATTATGATAAAACACATAAAGGAATACATTCTCCAAGAATTGCATACAAATTTTCACCTTCATCTCATCATACTTTAAGAGCAAGTTTTGGTACGGGATTTCGTGTTGTGAATGTCTTCACAGAAGATCATCGTGCATTAACTGGAGCTAGACAAGTAGTTTTTAAAAATGAATTAAAACCTGAAAAATCATATAATGGAAATATTAATTATGTATTCAAACTACCAACTTCTTTCACCGCTTTAAACTTTGATTTTACAACATTCTATTCTTATTTCACAAACAAAATTATTGCTGATACAGATACTGACGAAACAAAGATTATCTATGACAATTTAGATGGACACGCAATATCTCAAGGAGTTTCTTTAAACATAGATGCAACATTTGACTTTCCTCTAAAAATAATGCTTGGCGCAACCTATATGGATGTATACAAAAAAGAAGATGGAGAAAAAGAAGTTCAATATCATGCACCAAAATGGTCTGGAAATTTCTTAGCAAGTTATACATTCAAAAAAGGTTTTACTGTTGATTTAACCGCCAATTATAATGACAAAATGAAATTACCTCAAGTAGAAAATGATTATCGACCAGAATATTCAAAACCAACTGTTATTGCAAATATTCAATTAAGTAAATCATTTAAGAATAATATTGAAATCTATGGTGGAATCAAAAATATTTTTAATGTTTTACCAAAAGGCGATGTTATTGCTCGTTGGTGGGACCCATTCGGAGAACCTGGAAATGGCGTTACTCCTCCTAAAGGAAGAAACGATGTTATTTTTGAACCAAATGATTACAGCTATACACCTATGCAGGGAACAAGAGGTTTTATAGGTGTTCGATACAATTTACGTTAATGAAAATCTGGTACTTCATATTCATTTTATCATCATTGAATCTCCAAGCACAGATTTCATTAGAAAAATTTAATTCAATTTCTAATGAAAATCCTAAACCAATTCTACTTTATTTTTCGACAAATTGGTGTAGTTACTGTATGATTCAAAAGAAACAATTAAAAAAGGATAAAGAATTACTTCAAATTCTAAATAATGACATTTATTTTATTGAATTTGAAGCAGAAACAAATGAATCTATTATCTTTTTAAACAAAAAATATGAACCTAAATCGAATAAAAAAACTCACCTATTTTTAGAAGAATTCATTGATAAAAATGAACAAATTAGTTATCCATATTGGGTTTTAATCTCAAAAGATTATAAAATTGAAATGACTTATACTGGATTAATTAAAAATAAACCCCTAAAACTTTTATTGGAAAAGTATTTACAAAAACCTTAATTTTTAGATTTACAAAAAAGCCTCAATTAATATTGAGGCTTTTTAATCACAAAAATTTACTCAAACGCAATTATCGAAAGTTTTGGATTTTCAATAGTCTCTTTTTGTTTGAGCTTTTCTATATCAATCACACCAACAATATGATTGTAATTTTTACTCTGATAACGTTCTTCTATTTCATCAAAAATATTTGAAACATCATCTGCTTGATTCTCAAAACCGATATAAATTCGCTTCTTTCCTGTTTGATTAAAAACTCCTTCTTCTTTGTTTTCATATTTTCGAATCGAATATTGATAATCATATTTCAACGCAGAAATATCACTCAAAACAGCCGAAGAAGTTGGGAAACGCCCTGCTCCTTTTCCATATAAAAATTGCTCATCTGAAAGCGAACTTCCAATCAAAACTCCATTATATTCGTTATTCACAAGCGCAATTGTTTTATTTAATTCAACAAAAGTTGGCAAAACTGTTGATGTAATTTCACCCGTTTGATGATTAATTTTAGAATTAGCAATCAACTTTATTGTATAATTTTTTTCTTTTGCGTATTTAAAATCTTCAACTTTCAATGAAGTAATTCCTTTTCGAATAACTTGATCAACATCAATCTTTTTACCGAAAGCATGCAACGTAATAATTGCTAATTTACTCGACGCATCAAAACCTTCTACATCAGCCGTTGGATCAGCTTCTGCAAAACCACTTTCTTGCGCTGCTTTTAAGGCATCTTGATACGACTCATTTTCATTCGCCATTTTCGTCAAAATGTAATTTGTTGTCCCATTTACAATTCCAGATACATAATTCAATAAATCGTTATCAAAATATTCTTCTAGATTTCTAATAATCGGAACTGACCCGCAAACAGAGGCTTCATAAAGAAAAGAAACATTGTTTTGTGCTTGCAAATCCAATAATTCTTTGTGATGATCTGCAATCAATTTTTTATTTGCACTTACCACATGTTTACCTTTATTGAACGCTTTTATAATGATATCATGTGCCGCATCAGCATCCGAAATTAACTCAACAACAACATTTATTTCATCGTCATTTAAAATATCATCCGCATTAGTCGAAAATAATTCAGACGGAGCATTTCTAGATTTAGAATTATCTTTAATTACAATTTTTTTAATTGCAGCATTCAATTGTGGTTTTTCTTCCAATACCTTGTAAATTCCTTCTCCTACAACTCCAAATCCGAACAATCCGATATTTATTTTTTTCATTTATTTGTTTTGTTTTTAATTATTTACCAAAGAAAAGTGAAGAAAAAAAATGGTTCAATCGCATAAAAACAATTGAACCATTTTGAATAAAGAATATTATTGAAGATTGGTTTACAGTAGTTTTTATTCATCTTTCCTATAAGGATGGATTTAGCACCTTGATTCATTAATCAGGTTGCTAAAGTTTCTTTGGGCCATTTCCCTCCACTTTTCTTGATAAAATGTAAATTTTAATGAACTATTTCTGAGGACAAATTTAGGCGAAAGAATTCTATATATCCAAATTAATTTCATTTCTTTAATTTAATATTTTCCGTAATTATAGATAAAAATACACAAATAATGAATTTTATTCTATAAATATTTATAGACAAAAATAATTTTCTAAAAAATACAATTAAAAGAAAAAACAAATCTTAATAATTTTTAATAAAACCCTATTTTTATTAAAAATATTCTAAAAACTACAATTTTCAATAACTAATTAAAATATTATTTCTTTAAAATAGTAATTTTAAAGAAATATTTTCTAAAATAAATTTCAAAAATGACCTATTAGAGATTTTGAACTATTTCAAACAAAAATTATTTCTATGAACCAAATTCTAAACTCGTTTTTTTTATTCTTGATTTTTTTATTCTCAATACTTTAAATAATTTTGCACATAGCTTTATAAAGAAAGATGGAGGGAATAGGCCCGTTGAAATCTTAGCAACCCAAAGTATAGTTGGGTGCTAAATCCTACTCAAATAGAGAAAGATAAGGACACTCACCTCACACTTCTTCCCATAAGGCTTTTAAAATATTTAGAATGAAATTAGTTGATATACTAAAAGAGCGTATTGTTATTTTAGATGGTGCGATGGGAACAATGATCCAAAAGCTTAATTTACAAGAAGAAGATTATCGTGGAGAACGATTCAAGGATTTTCATACTTCTTTAAAAGGAAATAACGATTTATTGGTTTTAACGCAACCGCAAATTATCAAAAATATTCACCGAGAATATTTGGCTGCTGGCGCGGATTTGATCGAAACAAATACGTTCAATGCCAATATTATTTCTATGGTTGATTATGATATGGTTGATTTGGTTGATGAATTAAACTACGAAGCCGTTCGTTTAGCGAAAGAAGCTTGTGAAGAGTTTTCTACGCCAGATAAGCCTCGTTTTGTTGTTGGTTCTTTAGGCCCTACAAACAAGACAGCCTCTATTTCGCCACAAGTAAATGATCCGAGTTATCGCGATGTGGATTTTGATTTATTGGCAAATGTTTATTATCGTCAAGCAAAAACAATGTTAGAAGCTGGTGCCGATATTTTACTTGTCGAAACTATTTTTGATACGTTGAATGCAAAAGCAGCATTTTATGGAATTCAAGATGCAATAGAAAAAACAGGAATTAATGTTCCATTAATGGCTTCTGGTACAATTACAGATAAATCTGGACGCACCCTTTCTGGGCAAACAACCGAAGCTTTCTTGATTTCATTAGAACATATTGATTTAATTTCAGTTGGATTAAATTGTGCTTTAGGTGCAACAGATTTGATTCCATATTTGGAAGTTTTAGCCGAAAAAGCGCCATTTTATGTGAGCGCATATCCAAATGCCGGTTTACCAAATGCTTTCGGAGGATATGATGAAACTCCTGAAATGATGCGAGATTTTATCAAACCCTTCTTGGATAAAAAATTGGTAAATATTTTAGGCGGATGTTGTGGAACTACACCTGACCATATCAAATTGATGGCAGATTTAGCAAAAGAATACGAACCTCGAAAAATTAATGTAGAATGTCAAGCGTAAAAATTCAACTTTCTGGATTAGAACCTTTAATTGTACGTGAAAATTCAAACTTTGTAAATGTTGGTGAACGTACAAATGTAACTGGTTCTAAAAAATTCTTGCGATTAATCAAAGAAGAAAAATTTGAAGAAGCACTTCAAGTTGCACGTGATCAAGTAGATGGCGGCGCGCAAATTATCGACATCAATATGGATGAAGGTATGCTTGATGGTGTGGCTTCTATGGTAAAATATTTACGTTTGATTGCTTCTGAACCTGATATTTCGAAAGTGCCAATTATGATTGATTCTTCGAAATGGGAAATTATCGAAGCTGGTCTGAAAAATGTTCAAGGTAAAGCAATTGTGAACTCAATTTCTTTGAAAGAAGGAGAAGAATTATTTATTGAACATGCCAAAAAAATTAAGCGTTTTGGTGCTGCAACAGTGGTTATGGCGTTTGATGAAAAAGGTCAAGCAGATAATTATGAACGTCGAATCGAAATTGTAAAACGTTCGTATGATATTTTGGTGAATGAAGTAAATTTCAATCCAAGAGATATCATTTTTGATGTGAATATTTTCCCAGTTGCAACAGGAATGGACGAGCATCGACGAAATGCAATCGATTTTTTTGATGCAACAAAATGGATCAAAGAAAATCTTCCGCATGCATTAGTTTCTGGTGGAGTTTCGAATGTTTCGTTTTCATTCCGTGGAAATAATGCGGTTCGCGAAGCGATGCATACAGCGTTTTTGTATCATGCCATCAAACATGGAATGGATATGGGAATCGTCAATCCAGAAATGATTGAGATTTATGATGATATTCCAAAAGATTTATTAGAACACGTTGAAGATGTATTATTGGATCGACGTGATGATGCAACAGAGCGTTTGATTGATTTTGCCGAACATCTAAAAGGTGTTACAAAAGAGAAAAAGAAAGATGATGCTTGGCGCGAATTACCTTTGGAAAAACGAATTGAAATTTCTTTAGTAAAAGGAATTACAGAATTTATTGATGAAGATACTGCCGAAGCTTTAGAAAAAATCGGTTCTCCTTTACGCGTTATTGAAGGTCCTTTGATGGATGGAATGAATGTCGTTGGAGATCTTTTTGGAAGCGGAAAAATGTTCTTACCTCAGGTGGTGAAATCAGCGCGTGTAATGAAAAAGTCGGTTGCTTATCTAACCCCTTTTTTAGAGGAAGAAAAACTTAGAAATAAAACAGATAAAGAGCCTTCAAAAATCTTAATGGCCACTGTAAAAGGAGATGTTCACGATATTGGAAAAAATATTGTTTCTGTCGTTTTAAGCTGTAATGGTTTCGAAATTATAGATTTAGGTGTAATGGTTTCTTCTGAAACAATTTTAGATGAAGCGCAAAAAAATAATGTCGATGTGATTGGTCTTTCAGGATTGATTACGCCTTCGTTGGATGAAATGGTGCATGTTGCCAAAGAAATGAAACGTCTTAATCTTGATATTCCACTGATGATTGGTGGCGCAACAACTTCTAAGGCACATACAGCTGTAAAAATTGCACCAGAATATGACAAAGCAATTCATGTTTTAGATGCTTCTCGTTCGGTTACGATTTGTCAAAAATTGATTGGAAATCAACAGGAGGAATTGCTAACAGAAACTACTACTGATTACATAAAAATTAGAGAAGGTTTCTTAAATCGTGCTGTATCAAAGGAATACTTATCGATTGAAGATGCTCGAAAAAATAAACTAAAAGTTGATTTTGAAGAAAATAAACCTTTTAAACCAAATAAATTAGGTGTTTTTACACATCAAACAACAGTTTCTGAATTAAGAGATTTTATCGATTGGACGCCATTTTTCAAAACATGGGATTTACATGGTAAATTTCCTGCGATTTTAGATGATGAAATTGTCGGAACAAATGCCAAAGAATTATATGTAGATGCTTTGTCAATGTTAAATAAAATTGAAGCTGAAAATTTAGCTAAACCGAAAGCTGTTTTTGGACTTTTTAAAGCGAATACAGTAAACGATGATACGATTGAATTGTTTGATGAAAATAATAATAAAATAGAGGAGTTTTATACACTTCGTCAACAAGCGAAAAAATCGAAAAAACAACCAAATATTTCGATTGCTGATTTTATTGCGCCGAAAGATTCAGCAATTCAAGATTATATCGGTGCATTTGCTGTCACAGCTGGTCATGAAATTGAAGAAGTTGCTAATGCTTACGAAACAAATTTAGATGATTACAATTCGATTATGGTGAAAGCAATTGCCGATCGTCTAGCTGAAGCTTATGCAGAATATTTGCACAAATATGTTCGTACAGAAGTTTGGGGTTATGCGAAAGATGAAACTTTATCAAATGACGAATTAATTTCAGAAAAATATAAAGGAATTCGCCCTGCTCCTGGTTATCCTGCATGTCCTGACCATTTAGAAAAAGAAACAATTTTCAAAATTTTGGATGTAGAGAAAAATGCAGGGATTGAGTTAACAAGTTCGTTGGCGATGTATCCAGTTTCATCTGTTTCGGGTTATTATTTTGGAAATCCAGAAGCAAAATATTTCGGAGTTGGTAAAATAAAATTGGATCAGGTTGAAGATTTTGCGAAACGTAAAAATATAGAACTTGATAAAGCTGAACGTTGGTTGAGTCCTAATTTGGCGTAAAAGCGTTAAGTAAAAATAAAATTTATCATTCAAAATGAGCATTTCGAAATAAAGAATCTCAGATTCCTCGACAAGCTCGGAATGACAACGAACGTAGAACAAAATAAAAAAATGCGTTAGGGATTGTAGTGAAAATCCTTTTTTGTTGATTGGACGAAGTCGAAATTAACAAAAAAGATTGTAACGAAAAGCCCGCCCGAAGGAAACGCCCATATAAAAGAAAATATATAATCGAAATTCGAGATTCGAACTTCGCTAAACGATAAAATAAAGAATGAAAGTTACCGAACATATAGAACGCGCAAACGGAAAACCATTATTTTCTGTAGAGATTTTACCGCCTTTGAAAGGACAAGATGTCAATGCGACGTTCAAAACTTTAGACCCGTTAGTTGAGTTAAATCCAGCTTTTATCGATGTAACTTATCATCGTCAAGAGTATATTTACAAACAGAAAGAAAATGGGTTATTGAAACGTTATCAGGTACGAAAACGTCCTGGTACAGTTGCAATTTGTGCTGCAATACAGAATCATTATAAGATAGACGCAATTCCGCATTTGATTTGTGGTGGATTTACAAAAGAAGATACAGAAGATGCGTTAATCGATTTGAATTTCTTGGGAATTGACAATCTTTTGGTTTTACGTGGAGATCCTATAAAATCGGAAAAATCTTTTGTTCCTGAAGTTGGTGGACATGCAAATGCTTCGGAATTGATTGAGCAAATTACTGCTTTGAATACAGGAAATTATCTAGACGACGAACTACAAGAATCGCATGCAATGGATTTTTGTATTGGTGTAGCGGGTTATCCTGAGAAGCATTTCGAATCACCAAATCTTGCAATGGATTTGTATTATTTGAAAAAGAAAGTGGAATTGGGAGCTGATTATATCGTGACGCAAATGTTTTTTGATAATCAGAAATATTTTGATTTCGTTAAAAAATGTCGCGAAATGGATATTAATATTCCGATTATTCCGGGTATAAAACCTTTGACAACTTTCAATCAACTAACGTCGATTCCACAAAATTTCTATTTGGACTTACCAGAAGCTTTGGCAATGGAAGTTTTGAAGTCGAAAGATAAGGAACGAATCAAGGAAATCGGAATTGAATGGTGTATTCAACAATGTAAAGAGTTGATCGATTTTGGTGTTCCTGGATTACATTTTTATACAATGAGTAATTCTATAAATACAAAAAGAATCGCTGAGGCAGTTTATTAAAATAACAATAGTTGGTTGTTTATCTTTTCACAAATAAACAACCAAAATTATTAATTAAATTAATACGTAAAAATTAATCCATAGAAAAATTGTTTTTCCCCCTTATAGTCTTATAACTCATCATTACAGCGATAAGCGAAATAATTGTAACCGAGAAACTGATGTTCAAGATAAAATCCGCATGATCTACATTTAACATTTTTAAAAAGACAGAAACAAGAAGTAAAATACTACTTACAAGGAAGAACTTAATTGTGTTCTTAAAAATCAATTTATTCATATTGTGTTAAATTTTGGTTAAATAAAAATAAATAAAAAATTATATAATCCAATTTTTTTTTGACTTATTCAATATTAAATTTTAAATAACAAACGTTAGTAAAACTTTATTTATCTGCACATTACATTAACTGAATTAAATCTAAATTCCTTATTTTTGATCATATAAAACTATAAATGGATCTTTTTAACGATTTATTTGACGGACAACAAAATCTACTTCCAAAAGATGGAACTGTAAATTATTTTGGACAAATTATGACCGATGAAAAAGCGCATCATTATTATTCTATATTATTAAATGAAATTGAATGGAAAAACGATCAAGCAATAATATTTGGAAAATTGATAGAAACTAAACGAAAAATTGCTTGGTATGGAGATTTTCCATTTGCTTATACCTATTCCAAAATCATGAAAACAGCTTTGCCTTGGACTGATACTTTACTTGAATTAAAAAAATTAGCTGAGGAAAAAACTGGCGAAACTTATAATTCTTGTTTGGTAAATTTATATCACGATGGTTCCGAAGGGATGGCTTGGCATAGTGATGGTGAAAAACAATTGAAACGTCATGGCGCAATTGCCTCGCTAAGTTTCGGCGCTGAACGTAAATTTGGTTTTAAACATAAAGAAACTAAAGAAGTAATTGCTTTAAATCTTGCAAGTGGTAGTTTATTAGTTATGAAAAATGAAACACAAGATTATTGGCTGCATCGCTTACCTCCTACTAAAAAAGTAAATTCGCCACGAATTAATCTAACATTCAGAACAATAGATTTGGAGCAATAATTATTTTTGCTTGGAGATTTCAGCTTTATAAAAAGTCAAACTTTGTTGATTAAATTTATTCAGAAATGCATCATTAAAATCATTCAAAGAAATAACATCCAAATCAATTTTAGTTTTTAGCGTTGGTAAAGCAATCACTTTATTTGATGATTTATCCAAACTATTCCATTTCGCAATAAACTCTTTTGTAGCTGTAATAAAAGTTGATTCGCCATTTTCTTTCGAATAATCATCCGAAACTATTGAACGTTTTATGGCAGATAATTCAATCTTTTTTGTCTGACGATTGTATCGAAAATAAGATGTAAACAAAACATCTCCTATTTTATTGATAATCTTGAAACCTTTCTTTGTTTCCTCAATCTTCGTATTACGATCCAATTCATTAAAAGCTAAACTACTCTGCTTTTTATATTCAGTATCAGAAAGTAAAAACTCTATTTTATTCGTTTCAAAATTAATTGAAACCTTGTCAAACTTTCCATCGCCATCCAAATCTTTCACAATCGATTGTTTGGCAAAAGTTAGTAAACTCATGCTCAAAAATAACGATATGAAAAATGTTAATCTCATCAGAAAGTATAATCTCTTAAATTTTATTTAAAGATACCACAAAAAAAGCTCCAAAAAGGAGCTTTAACTATTTAATAACAGGATTTATATCCAAAATATTTTCTTTTCGATATTTTTCGATAAAATCATCTGTAAAATTTTCGCTTCCTAACAATTTATTTTCTTGTAAAACCTTTTTAATATCAAGCTTTTTATAAGCTTGTAACATCGGTTCAGAAATCGCTTTATACGTAAAATGCCACGGTTCATATTTGAATCCTTTTCTCGCTGAATTATCCGTGTACACCAAATAAAAACCATATTTAGATGCATTTTCATCTAACCAAAGTTTAAATTTATGCATTGATCCTCCTTCGTTAAAATGTTTCTCATTCAACGGATCTGCTGGTATTCCGCGCGTTCCGTCTATAATATCCAAATCAGTTCCCCAATGGTGACGAGAAGTTCCTGGAATGGTAGAATATTCAATAATCTTTTCGATGTTTTCTTTCGCTGCAATTTTCTTCGCTTGATTTGCTTTATACTTGCGCTCCCAAATTCCGTTTTGATACGTATAATTTCTATAGCTCGAAATCACTTGTATTTTAAAACCTGCTTTTTGTGCATCAGCTTTCATTAATTCAAATTGTTTTGCAACTTCTGGCAACAATTTATACCCATTTCCAACCATCGTAGGGTTGCCTTTACCAATCAATTCAGCCGTTGTAAAAGTAGGTAAAATAGTATCTGTTTCTTCTGGAGTTTGATCGCTGTTACCGAAAGCACAACCAGCATTTAGCATAAAAGCAAGTAAAATTAAATAAGAAAATTTCATAATATTAAATTGAGACATTATGGTAAGTATTAGATTTTGGTTTATTTTTATCAAAATTAAAGAATAAAAGTGGAGATTGTTATAATAATCGTATTGATTTTATTGAACGGAATTTTTTCCATGTCAGAAATGGCACTTGTTTCGTCAAGAAAATTCAAATTAGAAAATCAAATGAAGAAAGGAAGTTCTGGTGCTAAAACGGCTTTAGAACTTGCTGAGAATCCGAACAAATTTTTATCAACCGTACAAATCGGAATTACCCTTATTGGTATCTTATTAGGGGTTTTCTCGGGTGATAAACTAACTGCAAATTTAACAGAATTTTTAACATCTATTTCTTTCATTGCACCTTACGCCAAAACACTTTCTCCAATTATTATGGTAGTAATCATCACTTATTTTTCGATTGTATTTGGCGAATTATTACCAAAACGTTTGGGAATGAAATTTCCTGAAATGGTTTCTACTATTGTTTCGAAACCGATGAAATGGTTATCTATCATCACTTCTCCATTCGTTTGGTTGTTAACAGTTACCAATAATTTTTTCTTAAAATTGTTTGGTATTAAAGACGATAGCAGCGAAGTTGTTTCGGAAGAAGAAATTAAAAATATCATCAAAGAAAGTACAGAAGGTGGTGAAATTCAGGAAAAAGAACACGAAATCTTAGAACGTGTTTTCGAGCTTGGAGATCGTCGTGTGAACACGTTAGCAACGCATCGTTCGGAAATTGCTTCATTAGATATTTCGGATGATTATGAGAAAGCACGTGCAAAAGTTAAGAAAAATAAATATTCAGCCTACCCTGTTACGAAGAACAATAATCTGGACGAAATCGTTGGTATCTTGAAACTAAAAGATATGTTTGGTGTAAGTAAGGAAGATTTTAGCCTGAAAAAATTTATACACAAACCTATTTTTGTCAATGAAAATTCGTTTAGTTATCCTTTGTTGGAAATGTTACAGAATTCACAAGCACATTTTGCCATTATTTTAGACGAATATGGTACGACGGCTGGAATTGTAACAATAAACGATATTTTGGACGAATTGGTTGGTGATACACCAGAGAACCAAGACGAAGATTACGAAATCGTAGAACGTGAAGATGGTACATGGTTGATCGATGGGCAATTTTCGATCTATGAATTCGAGAAGTTTTTTGAGATTGATATCGACGAAGACATCGAAAATAGATATGTTACCGTTGCTGGAATTTTCTTAGATAAATACAAAACCATTCCAAATGTTGGTGATAAGGTAGAAGTAGAAGATTTGACACTAGAAATTGTAGACAAAGACGGTAATCGTATTGATAAAATATTGGCATATCGTAAGAAATAAAAAACTCAACCAAATGGTTGAGTTTTTTATTAACTCACTAATTTATTTTTTGAGCAGTAATATAATTTTCTCCATTAGCACTAATCCCTAGACCAGTAAATAGATTTATAGCGATGCTGTCTGGGTAGTGGTATTTGAATTATTCTAATTAGAATATTTTCTAGAACCTTGTCAAAATGTTGTAATTTGTTGTTTCTCTTGTCCCTTCACCTATTATATTAATTCAATAACTGAAAAGGCTGTTTTATAATAAATTATAAAACAGCCTTTTATTAAATTACTAAATATTAAATCTTCCTAATGTCCTCCTTCAGATTTAACTTCACCAAGATTTATTCCTTGTTTTTTAAGAATTTTAGGCGTTGCAATTGCATAAAATACAAGATACACAAAACATAAAATACAAACAATATAACTAGAATGAACAGTTGATAAATCTGCAATATACCCTTGGAATATACTTACTAATCCTCCTCCCATAATCATCATAATTAAGAAGTTACTTCCTTGCGAAGTGTTTTTTCCTAAACCATTAATTGCTAATGCAAAAATACAAGGCCATAATGTACTACAGAACAAACCAACACTTGTAATAGAATAAATAGAGACTAAACCAGTTGTATTCATTCCGATTAATAATGCTACAATTCCAATAATTGAGAAAGTTAATAACATTTTAGCAGGGTTTCCATTTGTCCATAAAGAAGCTAAAATCATTATTAAAATAATTACACTATATAGATAAAATGGTTTCAAATCATGCCCTGCAATGTAATTAACTAATAAGAAAATCCCAAAAGCTAAATAAGGTGCTATAAATTTAAGAGCCAATGTTTTTGTCTTATCTAAACCAAATGCTTCTGCTGCACCACCCCAACGACCAATCATCATACTTGCCCAATATAACGAAACATATGGTGTTACTCCTTGTATATCGAACCCTAATTCATTGTGCATATATGCTGGTAAATTACTTACAGTAGAAACTTCTACACCTACATATAAGAAGATCGCAAGCATTCCTAATAATAATTGAGGATATTTTAAGGCTGATGATTTATCATTTTTTGAAGTTGCAATCGCACTATCCTCTTCTTGTTCTGGATGATTTGGTAAAGACGAAAATTTCAAGAAAATAGCAACAGCTAAAAAAGCAACACCCAAACACAAATATGGAATTTTAACTGCTTCTATACTCAAAGTTGTTTCTCCTTCTCCTCCTGCACCAAAAATTGCATAAGCAACAATTAAAGGTCCAATTGTAGTTCCTAAGTTATTAATACCTCCAGCTAATGTTAAACGTTGAGATCCAGTACTTGCATCTCCTAAAGCAATTGCAAGCGGATTAGCAACAGTTTGTTGCAACGAAAAACCTAGACCTACAGTAAACAAACCTGTTAACATTAAAGGAAATGATCCTGTATTGGCTGCTGGAATAAAAAAAAGCGTTCCAATAGCTGATAAAAGAAGTCCAAAAGATAATGAATTCTTATACCCAAATTTATTGATTAAATCTTGTTTAGCTAATAATGAAACGCCCATATAAATTAAAGCTCCAACCGTATAAGCGATATAATAAGCTACTGCGACTAATTGACTTTCGGCTTGGGATAAATCAAATGATTTTTTAAAAACTGGAATTAAAATTTCATTACTTGCCGCTACGAATCCCCAAAAGAAGAATACTGTAACCAGTGGGATAAATTGACCCCAATTAGTTTTTTGTGATTGACTCATGTGTTTTGATATAATTTTTTTTTAAATATTGGTTGATGATTGCCTAAACAACCAGCTTATAAATATAGGTTATTTATAGTTTAATTTACAAATAGGTGAATGCTTAAATATTATACAGCACAAAGAAAAAAACTATATATTCAATAAATAAATATTATTTTTTTACAGATCAAATAATAATTAATAGATTATTTTTAACAAAAACATGTTAAATGTATTTAAAATTTAATTTCTCACTTTTTTATAAATCAAAAAAAAACTGTCCGATTAAGACAGTTTTCATTGTGTATTTATTCTTTATTTCACAGGAGTTTCTCTCGCAGCTTCGTATATAATCGAATCTCTTTGCTCTTGCGTCAAGTCATATTTGTAATCAAATATTGCAGATTCCCAATCTCCATATCCAACATTCGGCAATACAATAAATCGTTTTCCAAATTCAGATTTTAAAGTTTCTACAGCTGCCGCTCTTTCTTTTTCAGATTTATGATTATCAAATAAAGAAGAAAAATCTGTTAAACTATCTCCTAACAATAAAACAATGTCATAATCTTTCGAAATATTTTGACGACGTGCTTCTTTGCTACTTTCTTTACTTCTCAAAATCAAATTCTGAGCACTTTGAATTGGATAATTGTATTTTTCTAAATTTGCCAAAGTTCCAGGACGCTCTACTTCGTATCGATTTGTAACGTAAAAAATCTGAACACCTTTACTCGCTGCATACTGAAAAAACTCTTGAGAACCAGCCAAAGGAGTTGCAATTCCTTTCGACGTCCAATTTGCCCAAGTTTCTTGCGACCACGTTTTTCCTTGACGCGCCATTTCTACTGCATAGTACGAATTATCCAAAAAAGTTTCGTCAATATCCGTTACAATCGCTAAAGGTTTTGCGCCTTTTGTCGCAATTGCTTCATCCAATCTCATTTTAGCAACATTATAAGCTTGCTGGCTTAAGGCTTGATATTCAGCAGCACGTTGTTGAAAAAATGCAGCATAAATTTTACCATCAACTTGTAAACTTTTTTGCTGAACTGGTTGTTGTTCAGTAACTATTTTTGGTGTTTGACAAGCTGTTAATCCAAAAAGCATCAAGCTTCCAAGCATCAATTGTATATGTTTCATATCTCTAAATTCTGAAATGCAAAATTAAGCCTTACAATTCAAATCAAAAAATCAGATTACTGAATGTATTTAATCGATTCGAAAGTTGTTTGATGAAAATAGTTTTTGAACTGATGATGTTCTCCATTAATTTCTATATCAATTTCCAGATAATCGTTTTGATTAAAATGAATTAAATCTGTTTCGAAAAAATAAATATTTCGGATAACGTGAGAATCAGGTAAAATGGTATTTTTCAATAAAATATCATTTGTCCCCATTGCCAATTCTCCATAAAATGTAACATCAGCTTTGATTTTTTTTTGAGAAAAATTTGAATAAAAATCAGCTTCAACGATATTTATACGAACTGTTTTTTCGGTATTATTTTGAATAGAAATTAAGAATTCTAATGTATTTTTTTTCTTTGTTACCGAATCTATTTTTACTTGAAATTCTGAAATTTGTTGATTAGAATCATCAATCAAATCATCATTTTTTTCAATTTTTAAAAACGATATTTTTGGTTCTTCTTCTTTCGGAAGTGGTTTTTCAATTGGAACTGTTTTTAATTTTTTGTAAATAACAAACAGCACTAACAATACAAGTAAAATGAATAAATATTTCATTTTACAAATTTAGAAATTAAATCGTTTTTCTGATTTCGAAAAAATGATTTGTTTCGTTTTAGACAATTTTTTTTCTGAAACGAAAAGCACAAAAAGCTAAAACAAATACACTTCCTGCTACAGCAAAACTAATAGGATTTGAAGATTTAGAGCTATTTTCAGTAAAATTTGTTTGTATTAATTGACTATTTAAACCAGAAGATTGAGCAAATGAAATAGTTGTACTTGCAATGAATAGTAATAAAAATTTGAAGAGAGTTTTCATAATAATGAATTAAATAAAAAGTTTGGTTTTGATATTAAGAATCGATAAAACAAATACAATGCCTAATTTTCTTAAAATTAAATAATTTGCAATTTAGTAATGCCACTCAAATTCAATAATCAATTTTTTGGAGCATAACAATTAGGAGATAAAATATAAACTATTTATCAAAACCCTATAAACAAAATAACTCAATTCATTTTCAGAATTGAGTTATTTATTAATGATGTAAAAACTTTAATCTAGTTCTATTTTCACGAAATGATTGTCCAATAAATGATCAATTAAATCTTGCGATTTATAATCAATCGGATCTTTTATTTGTTCTTTTGCTTTTGTATGTTCTTCAATTCGATGCAAAGCTTTATAAAAGCGTCGAACTTCGTTCAGATTCTTCAAAATTAATTTTGGAGCTTCTGCTTTTTCACCATTTTCTTCTTTGCATATCATCGTAAAATAAGACGAATTACAATGTTTAATTTCACTTGTTTGGATATTTTGACTTTCTACTCGAATTCCTACGACGATTGACGTTCTTCCGACATAGTTTACCGATGCTTTTAGCGTTAATAATTCTCCTACTTCTACTGGCGTTAAGAAATCTACTCTATCCACAGACGCCGTAACACAGTATTTTCCAGAATATTTGGAAGCACATGCGAATGCAATTTGATCGAGTAGAGAAAGAATGAATCCACCGTGTATTTTTCCACTAAAATTGGAATGTGACGGAAGCATTAATTGCGAAAAAGTTACCAATGAACTTTTTACCGTTTTGTAAATCATTTTATCTATTGTTGTGTGTGTGTTCAATTTGTAGTAATTAAGTTTAGACTGTAAAATTCATCTGCAATTTCGCGATTATTAGACAAACGAGGAACTTTATTTTGTCCACCTAATTTCCCTATCGATTTCATATAATGCTGAAAACCTTCTGTTTTAACTTCAGAAACGACAAGCGGACGCAAGATATTTCCCGTAATCAAATCATCATAATACGTATTTTGGCGACGCATTTGTGTATCTAATTCTTGATTAAAAATAGTTATATCTTGTGGTTTTTGATCAAATTCTATTAACCATTCGTGATATGGCAAACCTTCTGCTGGATTAACTTGAGGCGCAACTGTAAACTCATTTACACTCGCTGGATATTTTTCTAAAGTTTTTTGCAACGCCTGTTCCACTTCGTGACCAATTACATGCTCACCAAAAGCAGATGTATAATGTTTAATTCGACCAGAAACAACAATTCTATAAGGTTTTATCGAAGTAAAACGAACTGTGTCACCAATATTATATCCCCACAAACCTGCGTTTGTATTGAGAATTAGAACATAATCTTTTCCTACTTCAACATCTTTCAATGAAATTCGGGTTGGATTTTCATCAAAAAACTCTTCAACTGGAACAAATTCATAAAAAATTCCATTATTCAATAAAAGTAATAAATCATCATTTTTTTGAGAATCTTGATACGCAATAAACCCTTCTGAAGCTGGATATGTCTGAATACAATCTATTTTTCGACCAATTAGTTGATTCACTTTATCGCGATAAGGTTCATAATTTACACCTCCTGTTACCATTAGTTGTAAATTCTTAAAAATCGACTGAACGTTTTCTTTTTCAGAAACTTTAATCAATCGTTCAAAATACATAATCAACCAAGGCGGAATCCCAGAAATCAGCGTCATATCAGCTTTCACCGTTTCATCCACTACCCTATCCACTTTTGTTTCCCAATCTTCAATCACATTTGTTTCATAAGATGGTAAACGATTTTTTTGCAAATAATTTGGAACAAAATGTGCGCTAATTCCAGAAAGTCGACCTACTTTCAATCCATTTTTCTCTTCAAGAATTGGACTTCCTTGTAAGAAAATCATTTTTCCGTCAACAAAATTAGAATTCTTTGTTTCATTAATATAAAACAATAAAGCATTTCGAGCAGAATTTATATGAGATGGAACAGATTCTTTTGTAAGCGGAATATATTTGGCTCCAGAAGTAGTTCCTGAAGTTTTAGCTAAATAAAGAGGTTTTCCAGGCCACAGAATATCAGGTTTCCCTTCAATTACTTCATCAAAATAATGTTTCAAACCTTCATAATCATTGATTGGAATTTGCGATTTGAAATCTTCATAATTTTTGATTGATTCAAAATGATGATCAACTCCAAACTTTGTATTTTTTGCAGCAATAATCAATTCATTTAGAATTTTGTCTTGTGTTTCTAGCGGATTATTTATCCACTTTTGTTCTTTGTTGACAATGTATTTTGCAAAAATTTTCGCTAAAAAAGCTTTCATGCTGTTCCTTTAAAACATTATTATTGGTCGAATTTAAACGAATATTCTAAATAATTTAACAACAATTGCAATGATTTTTCTTAGTCAAATCACTAATTACATTAAAGCTAAAACGTTAGCTATCATTTTATAATCATCCCGTAAAAAGTCGCTTCTCTATTATTTCTATTCCACATAAAATTATCTTATTTTTTCGAAGGATACAAGATTTTTTCTAATCGAACGTTTTATTGTAGATTTGTTTTTATTCGCTATCATGAAAAAGATTGTACTGAGTATCTTCGCCGCAAGTTTTTTAATCGGCTGTTCTACGCAAAAAAATAGTTTCAAAAACCGACAATATCACAAGATGACATCGTGGTTTAATGGAGTATTCAATGCTGAGGATGAGTTAGAAAAAAAGAACACAGAACTACAAACAAATTATGTAGAAAATTACTCGAAGATTTTACCTGTTGGAATAGAATATTTTTCTGTTTCGGACTCTGCTAATTTAGGTGAATTTAATACGCCCAATTTTGGTATTGGAAGTGGAAATCGAAATAATCAAGATAAAGTAGAAAAACCTGTTGGATTTGCTGCTGTAGAGGCAAAAGCTTCGAAAGCAATCGAAAAACATTCGATGTTAATTAAAGGAAAAGAAAATAATCCTTTGATGGGTCGCGCTTATTTATTGATTGGAAAATCATTATTTTATCAAAAAAAATACTTTGAAGCGCTTGATGCTTTAAACTATGTTGTCAAAAATTTCAAAGATTCTAAATACGCGCAAGAAGCGCATGTTTACAAAACTGTTGCCGAAATAAAAGGTGGAAATTACTTTGATGGAATCGAAACTTTACAAAAACTTTACGAAAACGATCCGTATAAAAGTAAAGAATTAAAAACAATGATTGCGCGTACCTATGCTCAATTTTTAATTGATCAAAAAAAGTACGAAGAAGCACTTGATCCATTGCAAAAAGCCGAATATTTTTCTACAAATAAAGATGAACGAGTTCGAATATTTTATACGTTAGGACAAGTTTTTTCTAAATTAGGAAAACAACAAGAAGCTGGTGAAGCTTTCACGCAAGTTTATAAAATGAAGCCTGGATTTGATATGGAAATCAAATCGCAGTTGGCGATTGCAGCTAATTTTGATCCAAAAATTAATAATTACGGAAATTACAAGCAAAACTTGTTGGACATCTCGAATAAAGGAATTTATGCATCGAAGAAAAACGAGTTATATTACGGAATTTCTGAAATGGCTTTTCGAGCTGACAAAATGGATGATGCTGTAGAATATGCAAAATTGAGTTTGAAGGAACCAATGTCTGATCCTTATATTCGTGGGCGCGCTTTCGAAAATTATGGTGATATAAAGTTCAAGCAAAACGATTATGTTTACGCATCGGCTTATTATGATTCGGCACAAACAAGTTATAATTTGCCAGAAGATCAAACGCGTATTCAGAAACGAAATGATGTTTTGAAAAAATTGATGGAAAAACATTATTTAGTTCAGAAAAATGATTCAATTCTAAAACTTGCTGCACTTCCAAAAGAAGATCAATCAAAATTCTTCACAGATTATATTGAAAAATTAAAGAAAAAAGAAGAAAAGCAAGCTATAGAAGAGCAAAAAGAAATGGAAACTTTTCAGTTAGAGAATAAAACAGCAAGTTTTACGACGAGTTTCAATAATGCTGATAAAGGAAAATTCTATTTCTATAATCAAAATTTAAAATCGACTGGACAGCAAGAATTCCAACGTATTTGGGGAGGAATTTCGTTGAAAGATAATTGGAGAAATTCGAATGCGATAAGTACTGTAATTGAGGACAAACAGAATGAATTGACAGGGCAAATTGCTGCTGGCGATCCAAGACGTTTTGAACTTGATTATTATTTAGATCAAATTCCAACTTCTCAAAAAGCATTGAATGAGTTGAAAGTTGTGAGAGATACAACGCAATTGTCTTTAGGTACTGGATATTTTGATATTTTCAATAACTCAGAATTAGCTGGAAAAGAGTTGAAAGCCTTGGTTGCTTCGCCTCCAAAATCGGAAGATGTGTTATTAAAAGCGACTTATCAATTGTATCGTATTTATAAAAATCGTGATCAAAAATTAGAAGATGAATACAAAAATATCATTCTAACAAAATATCCAAATACGATTTATGCAGGTTATATTCTTAATCCAGAAGTTGAATACATCACTGCTGAAACAAAAGAAGCTTTAGAAGCCTACAAAGTTGCATACACGTTGTATCAAGATAAAAAATATGATGACGTAAAGAAAAAAGTACAAGAAGCAATTGTGAAATTTCCGACAGAAATTATCGTTGCTAAATTTGCTTTATTAAATGCTTATGCAATCAAACAAACTGGAAAAGATAGCGATTTTGAGCAAGCTTTAGAAATTGTAGTTACCGCTTATGACGGAACTGAAGAAGCTAAGCAAGCAAAACGTTTGTTGGATAAATTGCGTAACACCAACCGAAAAACTACTGAAAATCAAAAGATTGAAGAAAACCAACCACAAATTAATGCTGTAGATAGATCACCTACACAAATCATTGAAAAAGAAATAAATCAACCGAAGAATAACAATGATGATAAAAATGTTCTTAAAAAAACTGTAAAAGAATCAAATACAGTTAGTCTTGAAGGAGGGGATACGAATTATTAAAATATAAATTAAATTAACACCATGAAAACAATTCATTACATCTTATTCTCTCTTTCCGTTTTGGTTGGAGGAAATGTAATCGCACAACAAACAAAAACTTATGACATTCCTTTGGTTGGAAATGCTTTTGAAGTCGGTCATAAAGAAGGATCATCTTCTACAGTTACAAAAGTGAATGCTTTAATTTCTCCACAAACTAAAAATGTAACAAAAACGTATTTCAAAGTTTTAGGAACTGGAAATGTTAATATTCAATTAAAGGGTGAAGCTAAAAATGACGCTCAATTAAATGTTGGTTTCAATAAAAAAACAAAAAAATACAATTGGAAATCTACTGATAAAACTATTTCTGTAGGTACATTCGCTATTTCAAAACCGGGTTATGTTTCTGTTGATTTAAGCGGATTGAAAGGCGAAATCCCTATTACAGATTTGATAGTTAGTGGAACTGCAGTAGACAACGGAATTATTTATAGCAACGATCCGCAGTACTATTATTGGGCGAGACGTGGACCTTCTTGCCATTTGGCTTACGAAATCCCTACAGAGAAAAATGTTTCATATTACTACAATGAAATCGTTGTACCAAAAGACGCTGATATAATTGGTTCTTATTATATGGCAAACGGTTTTGGAGAAGGATATTTCGGAATTCAAGCTAATTCACAAACGGAAAGACGTATTTTGTTTTCAGTTTGGAGTCCTTTCGTAACTGATGACCCAAAAAGTATTCCTGATGATGAAAAAATCGTTTTGTTAAAGAAAGGAGACAATGTGAAAACAGGAGAATTCGGTAACGAAGGTTCTGGTGGACAAAGTTATATGAAATACAATTGGAAAGCCGATACAACGTATAAATTCTTATTGAAAGGTGTTCCAAATGGTGATAATTCGACAACTTATACAGCTTGGTTTTTTATGCCAGAAACGAATAATTGGCAAATCATCGCAAGCTTTAAACGCCCTAAAACAAATACATACCTAAAAAGATTTCACTCTTTCCTATAAAATTTTATGCCAACACAAGGTTACTTAACTAGAAAAGTAAACTTCAACAATCAATGGGTTTATGATGGAGAATGGAAAAAAGTAAATGGAGCAAAATTAACTGTTGATGCAACTTATAAAGCAAATCAACGTATTGATGCAACTGGAGGAACAACATCTACTGGATATTTCTTGAAGATGGGAGGCTTTTTTAATGAAATTGAACAACCTGGAACAGCTTTCAAGTTTGATAACAAACAAACTGCACCACAAATTGATTTTTCGAAATTACAATAATCAATATTGTATAAACTAAATAAAAAATCGGTTGGAATTATCCAACCGATTTTTTATTTACCTCAACTTCATATCACCATCTTTTATCCAGTTTTTCTTTTTCATGAAAATGTAAATTAAATATGAAATAATTGCTGGAGCAATGATTTGCAAAATTAATATTGAAGTTAAAATATATGAAGTATCATATTTAGATTTCATAGCATTGAAAGTTCCTATTTGTCCAACCAAACCACAAGAACCCATCCCCGATTCTAGAGCTGTATTTTCCATATTGAAATAAATAATTGCAATTGGACCTATAATCGCTGAAGCTAAAGTTGGTGGAATCCAAATTTTCCAATTTTTATAAATGTTCGGAACCTGTAACATACTTGTCCCTAATCCTTGTGCTAAAACACCTTTCAAACCATTATCCTTAAAACTGATTGTAGCAAATCCAATCATTTGTGCACAACAACCTATTGTTGCAGCTCCAGCTGCTGAACCGTCTAATTCTAACATTAGACACAAAGCAGCTGATGAAATTGGTAAAGTCAAAACCATACCGACAATTACAGCAATTACAACTCCCATTATCAAAGGATTAGAATCGGTTGAAAATATAATTATTTCACCAATCCATTTCATCATTTGTTGAACAGAAGGACCAATGATTTGTGCTAAGATTACTCCAACCAAAACAGTAATAATCGGTGTAATTACAATATCTATACGTGTTTCGCCTGCTACCATTTTTCCCACTTCAACCGCTACAATTGTCGCTATAAAAACACCTAAAGGTCCACCTAATTGATATGCTGCAATTCCTATAACTGCTGACGAAAATAACACCAATTGAGGTGCTCGTAAACTATAAGCAATAGCCAATGCTATCGCAGGTCCTGTCGCTTGATTCGCAACTGGCCAAACAATATCAGTTAAAAAAGAAATATCTAACTCTTCACCAATAGTTTTCAAAATTGTACCAACCAATAAAGTCGCAAATAAACCATAAGCCATTGCGCCCATTGCATCGATAAAATATCGTTTTGCAGAAATTTGTATATCTTTTTTGAGTAGGAAATTTTTCATGTTTGAAATTAAAAAAATCTATTATTTGTATAAAAAACTAATCTATTTCATTCTCTTTTTTACACCAATCAAGCATATATTCATATAAATCAGTCATATTAATTGATGGATTTTCTTTGTACTTTGCAAGCATTACTTGATTAAAATCTGTAAATTTCGCAAAACCTCTCATATTACTCATCATTCCATTCAATTCTGGCAAATATTTATCCAAATCTGTTTTGCTATAATTATCATGAACATATAATATATAAACAGCAAAAGTCATGTATTCGTTAAAAACCTTGTAAGGTGATTCATACATATCAGTTATTGTAGGTTTCGCCCACTTTTTACGATTTGACAATGCTTCATTGATTTGTTTCACATATTTATCAGAAACAGGATTTACATAATTATGATCGATTTCAGTAAATACAACACGTGATTCTAACAATTCATTTTGCGTAGGAGTCAATTTTGAATCAAAATCTGCACGAGCAATGAACATAATAGTTTGTGTAAATCCGTTATCCTCAAAACGCGATGTAGAATGCGCTCCATAAATTAACGGCGAAAAATATACTGCGTATGAACCATAACCAAATCCGAACTTTTTATCCAACCAATTTTGCATTTTCTGAATTGGATTTAATTGATTATACCTTTGCAAAAGTTCTGTATAATACGGTTGGTTGTTCTTATAGAATACTCTAAAATTACTCACTTTTGCAAAATCTTGGAACACTTTTGCATCTTTCATCGGATCAAACGTATACCAGCCTTTTGCCATTTGACCTATGTTTCCATTATTTTTAATCTCTCCGTTTTTATCAAAATTATATGCACAAGCATTCATTTTCAAGGCATAATAATAGCGATAACTTGTATTAGAAAACATATTTCCTTTGTAATCCTCAATATACTGTAAATCTGTAATATATTTTTTAATCGTATCTATCGCAGGATGATTCAAATAAGGCTTAAAGTACTCTTTTACTTGTTTATAATATTCTGTTTTGGTGTCAAACATATTAATTTCTTTCTCAGCATCGGGATGCAAAGCCATTAAAATATTGACCAATTCACTCACTTCCGGAATCGCAACTTCAGTTTTTCCTTTATATTTATTGATATAATCTTTTGTAAAATTTACGTTAGGTGCAATTCCAATAATACGTTGATAAGCGGTATCTTTCTTATTCTGAATGATTAAAAAATCAATCGTTTCACCTTTTTTTAAATCAAAAGAAAGATTATTCTTTCCATCAGAATAAATCACTTCACTCTTTTCATTTGAAACTTCTGCCATAAAAACATCTGGCTTAATTTTAGAATTAATAGCCCAAGATTTGCTTGATATTTTACCATTTACTTTTATTTCAAGCATTTTTTCATTGGTATGTAAAACTTTTTGTGCAAAACTTGGCATTGCTAACAAGGTGAATAAAGCTACAATTACATTTTTTTTCATATTAGTTTATAAGTATTTTTAAAAGAAAACAACCCCATCAAAAGATGAGGCTGTTAAAGTATTATTAATAAAAAAATTACATATTTCTACGGTACTGTCCGCCTACTTCGAATAAGGCAGAAGTGATTTGTCCTAATGAACAAACTTTGGTTGCTTCCATCAACACTTCAAAAATATTTTGATTGTTAATAGCCGCTTGTTGTGCAGTTTCTAATGCACTTTCAGCTTGTTGTTCATTAATTTTATTCAAGTTTTCTTTAGTTTTAATTTGAAATTGTTTTTCCTCTTCTGTTGCACGAATAACCTCCGCAGGAACCACTGTTGGCGAACCTTTTGAACTTAAGAACGTATTTACACCAATAATTGGGAACGTTCCGTTGTGTTTCAATGTTTCGTAATACAATGATTCTTCCTGAATTTTAGAACGTTGATACATCGTTTCCATCGCTCCTAAAACGCCACCACGTTCTGTAATACGATCAAATTCTTGTAAAACTGCTTCTTCTACTAAATCCGTTAATTCTTCAATTATAAATGAACCTTGAATTGGATTTTCGTTCTTCGCTAAACCTAATTCTTTATTGATAATCAACTGAATAGCCATTGCACGGCGAACCGATTCTTCTGTTGGCGTTGTAATTGCTTCATCGTACGCATTGGTATGTAACGAGTTACAGTTGTCGTAAATCGCATATAAAGCTTGCAACGTCGTACGAATATCGTTGAAATCAATTTCTTGCGCGTGTAACGATCGACCCGAAGTTTGAATATGGTATTTCAACATTTGTGCACGTTCGTTAGCTCCGTATTTATTTTTCAAGGCTTTTGCCCAAATTTTACGCGCCACACGACCAATTACTGAATATTCTGGATCGATACCATTGGAGAAGAAAAACGATAAGTTTGGCCCAAACGCATTGATATCCATTCCGCGAGATAAATAATACTCAACATACGTAAATCCGTTAGCTAACGTAAACGCTAACTGCGTAATAGGATTCGCTCCTGCTTCAGCAATATGGTAACCCGAAATAGAAACCGAATAAAAATTACGTACATTTTGATTGATGAAATATTCTTGCACATCGCCCATTAAACGCAACGCAAATTCTGTTGAGAAAATACACGTATTTTGTGCTTGGTCTTCTTTTAAAATATCTGCCTGAACAGTTCCACGAACCTGAGCTAACGTATTTTTCTTAATTTCAGCATAAACTTCTGCAGGTAAAACCTGATCACCAGTTACACCCAAAAGCATTAACCCCAAACCATCATTTCCTTCTGGTAAATCGCCATTATAACGAGGTCTTTCCAAACCTTTGTCTTCGTAAATAGCTTTGATTTTTGCTTCAATTTCAGTTTCTAAACCATTTTCTTTGATGTATTTTTCACAATTTTGATCAATTGCGGCATTCATAAAGAAACCTAACAACATAGGCGCAGGACCGTTAATCGTCATAGAAACCGAAGTAGCTGGATGTGATAAATCGAAACCAGAATATAATTTCTTCGCATCATCTAAACAACAAATCGAAACTCCAGCATTACCAATTTTTCCGTAAATATCAGGACGATGACCTGGATCATTTCCATACAAAGTTACCGAATCAAACGCTGTAGACAAACGCTTTGCTGGCATTCCTTTCGATACATAATGGAAACGACGATTGGTACGCTCTGGTCCACCTTCACCCGCAAACATACGCGTTGGATCCTCACCTTCACGTTTAAATGGATATAATCCCGAAGTAAAAGGAAACTCACCCGGTACGTTTTCTTGTAAAACCCAACGTAAAATATCGCCCCAAGCTTCGTACTTTGGCAATGCAATTTTAGGGATTTGTAAATGCGATAAAGACTCAGAATGTGTCTGAATTTTAATTTCTTTATCACGCACTTTAAATGTATAAACTGGATTTTTATATTTGTTTACCTTTTCGTCCCAAGTCGTGATTACTTCCCAGTTGAAAGGATCTAAATTCATTTTTAATTTATCAAATTCAGCTAAAAGAATTTTAACTAAATCTGCATTTTCAGTTCCAGAAATATCAATTCCGTGTTGAGAAATTGTTGGCTTTTTTCCAGAAAGTGTTTCAATTGTTTTAAAGAAACCATATAGTTTTTGAGCTACATCTCTCTGTGCATTTGCACGAACATCATATCCACGATTATTTTCAGCAATCTCTGATAAATAACGCGTTCTTGATGGTGGAATAACAAAGATTTTCTCTGACATTTCTTTTGTAATTTGAAAAGAAGATTTCAAATCTGCATTTGTTTTTTCAACCACTTTATCAATGATTGATTGGTATAATTGATTGGTTCCTGGATCGTTAAATTGTGAAGCAATTGTTCCAAAAACAGGCATTTCATCAGGATTTATATCCCAAAGATTATGATTACGTTGGTATTGTTTTTTTACATCGCGTAAGGCATCTAACGCACCACGTTTATCGAATTTATTAATCGCCACAATGTCAGCAAAATCTAACATATCAATCTTCTCTAATTGCGTTGCAGCACCAAATTCTGGCGTCATGATATACAATGAAGCATCAGAATGATCTAAAATTTCGGTATCTGACTGACCAATTCCAGAAGTTTCTAAAATAATCAAATCATATTTCGCAGCTTTCAACACCTGAATCGCTTCCTCCACATATTTCGATAACGCTAAATTTGATTGACGAGTAGCCAGCGAACGCATATAAACACGAGGATTGTTGATAGAATTCATTCGAATACGATCTCCTAACAAAGCACCACCCGTTTTCTTTTTTGATGGATCGACAGAAACCAAAGCAATTGATTTTTCTGGAAAATCAATCAAAAAACGACGCACTAATTCATCTACCATAGACGATTTTCCTGCTCCTCCTGTTCCCGTAATTCCTAAAACCGGTGCAGATTTATCAGCTACTTTATCGAAATCAAATGCCTTCAAAAAATCTTCTTCACGATTTTCTGCCAACGAAATTAGTCGCGCAATCGTCGTGATATCTTTATCTTCTAATGATTGATAAACATCTTTTCCTTCTGGCAATTCTAATGGCCCTGTCGGAAAATCTGCTTTCTCCACCATATCATTAATCATTCCTTGCAAACCTAATTCGCGACCATCATCAGGAGAGTATAAACGTGTAATTCCGTAATCCATCAACTCTTTAATTTCTGACGGTAAAATTACTCCACCTCCACCTCCAACGATGCGGATATGACCCGCTCCTTTTTCTTGAAGCAAATCGTACATATATTTGAAATATTCGTTGTGACCTCCTTGATAAGATGTCATTGCAATTGCATTTGCATCTTCTTGTATCGCAGTATTTACAACATCTTCAACCGATTTATCGTGACCTAAATGGATTACCTCGCAACCCGTTGCTTGAATAATGCGACGCATAATATTAATCGACGCATCATGCCCATCAAACAAAGCAGCAGCAGTTACAATACGTACTTTGTTTTTAGGAGTGTATACTTCTTGTATTGGATGTACAAACTTTTCTTTCTTTTCTTCTTGAGTAATTTGTGACATTTATTTGTGATTTTGATTTTTTATGACTCTTGCTAAGATAACATAAATTTCAATGTTTTTCGTGCAGATAAAATTATCATATTCAATAAAATATTAATGTTTTATTAATAAATCACTATAATTTATATTGATTTATTTACAATATATTATTAACTTTAAAGAGAACTATTTTAGAATTCTACTTATGAATACTTATTCTCTAAAAGATCTATCAGATCTGTCAAGACTAGATGAACAAATGATTGTTTTATGGGATAAAAAGTTCAAATTGTTTAACGAGGATAAGATTGATAAAAATTCATTATTTAACCACGATCACTTAAAAAAAGTTATTATTATTTCTTTTTTAATTGAATCAAACAAAAAATATACAGTAGAAAATTTAAGTGTAAAATCACTTTCAGAAATACAACTTTTATCCGAATTTGAAATTCAAAATTATATCCAGAAAAACAAAAGTTATGAACCAATTATTGTGTTATTAATCTGTTCTTGTTTTTCATATGATACACGTTTCTTTGACGCTATTCTTACACTTTGTTTCAATAAAATTGGAATCGAAAAATGTTGTATAGATATTGTTTTTCCTTTTTTAAGCAAAATGTCTATCATTATGGAAAAGTATACTATTCAAGAATCGGTTATTTCGTTTTCTAAAAACCTAATTAGAAAACATCTTTTTTATTTGATTAAATCAATTCCATATTCAGATCAAAATTCTCGTAAATGGCTTTTATTTTTACCTGAAAAAGAAAATGAAGATTTAGAATTAATTTATACTCATCTTCTTTTAAAAATTAATAACGAAAAAGGAATTTATTTAGGGGAAAATCAGAGTTTAAATTCTATTTTAGAATGTATTGAAAATACTCAAATAACACATATTTTTATTTATATCTCTAAAAATTATGATTCCACTTCTCTTGAAATTTATCTCGAATCAATCACGAAAAATCTTCCAAATGTTACCATTTTTGTAGCTACTTATACTATTCTAAAAGAAAAAATAACCGAAAAAGTTCCGTATATAAACGTAAACACCCCAACAGCTTTTAATTCTTATTTACAAAAAATTATGGCGATGTAAATTATTTACTTTTGATTTCCCAATTTATAGGTTGTAGATTCTTACTTTTCAAAAAATTATTAGTTTTCGAAAAAGGTTTACTTCCCCAAAAACCTCTGTAAGCTCCTAATGGAGAAGGATGAGCAGATTCTATAACAACATGCTTATTTCGGTCAATTTTTGCTCCTTTTTTTTGAGCATAAGCTCCCCAAAGTATAAAAACTAAATTTTCTTTTTGATCAGAAAGCTTCTGTATTACAGCATCTGTAAATATTTCCCAACCTTTTTTCTGGTGCGAACCTGCCTTAGAAGCTTCAACCGTCAATGTTGCATTTAATAATAATACACCTTGTTTAGCCCATGTTTCCAAATTTCCAGAAGTAGAAATTCTTATTCCTAAATCATCATTCAACTCTTTATAAATATTTTGCAAACTTGGAGGTAATTTAATTCCATCGACAACCGAAAAAGACAAACCATTTGCTTGTCCAATCCCATGATAAGGATCTTGACCAATCAAAACCACTTTAACATCATCAAAAGGCGTATAATCTAATGCAGAAAATATTTTGGATGCGGGAGGATATATTGTTTTTGTTTCATACTCATTTCGTACAAAATCTGTCAATATTTTAAAGTAATCTTTTTCAAATTCATTCTTTAAAACTTCTTTCCAAGAAGCATCTAATTTCACATCCATTTTCATATATTTATACAGAAACAAAATTAACCAATTTTAACCTCTATGAAAAAGTTTCTTTACCTAATTCCCTTTTTTATACTAAATTCTTGTATAGATTTTGCTGATGATGATCCTTATGATTTAGGCCGGAAAATTGAAAATAATATAAAAGTTTTGAATACAGATATGATATATAATGCAGACCGAACATACAACATAAGCACTGAAGTGAAGAATAAAAACAAGGATTTTTCAGTAAAAGTTAAATTAACTTTTGAATTTAAAAATCCAAATCCGACAATCAATTCCGAAACTTTAACTATTGATTTAAAACCAAATGAAACTAAAAAATCAGTTTTCAGAAGTAGCAAAGCAAATACTAACACAGATCAAATGACATATATTAATAAGGTCAAAATTAATGTCATTCACTTTGATCGGTCATAAAAAATCACGGATTTCAAAGTATTTCATGATTTTGAATTTGTCGAAATTTTATCCGTAATTTTGCGTTAATGCAAATATCAGAACAAACTTTAAAAGATTTAGAATTTAATGCGGTTCAAAAAGAAATCGCAGAATTTGCTTATACAGAAAAGGTTGAGGCACTTATTTTTAACTTAAAACCTTATCAGGATCACCAACTTTTGGTACAAGATCTACAAACGACAAACGAATATTTAACAAGTTTCGAGACGGGAAATCGTTTTCCGTTTTCAGAATATTATATTTTAGATGAAAATCTAAACCGATTAGAAATTGAGAATTATTATTTGCCTGCAGAAGAATTCTTCAAAATCAAGGCAAATACGCTTCAAGTGAAAGAAATCTTGAAATATTTGACAGCTTTCAACGAATATGCACCTGTTTTGTTTGAGAAAGCTTCAACGATTACTTACGAAAAAAATATCATAAAATTAATCGATCAAGTATTCAATAAATTTGGAGAAATCAAGGACGACGCAAGTCCTGAACTGAAAATTGTACGCGATCGTTTGCGTCATTTGAATGGACGAATTACCGAATTATTCAATAAATCGATGTCTTATCATTCGGATTATTTGGATGACATTCGTGAATCTGTTGTTGGAAATCGTCGCGTTTTGGCCGTTAAATCTGCTTTGAGAAAACGTGTGAAAGGGCAATTTTTAGGTACTTCTAAAACTGGATCGATTACGTTTATTGAGCCAGAAAGTGTACAAAATCCTCGTCGTGAATGGGAAGAATTAAAAGAAGAAGAAAAACATTTGGTTATTCAGATTTTATTAGATTTAACTGCTCAAATTGCAGAATACAAACCAAATCTTGAAGAATATCAAACGTTTTTAGAATACATCGATTTTACACAAGCGAAAGCAAATTATGCTTTTTTGATTAATGGAATTTTACCTCAACTTTCTGAGAATCGAATTATCAAATTAGTCGATGCTTATCATCCTGTTTTATTTTTAAACAATAAAAGAAAAGCTCAAAAAACGATTCCGCAGAGTTTAGAAATTAACGAAGATTGTCGAATTATCATTATTTCTGGTCCAAATGCTGGAGGAAAATCAATTACGTTAAAAACAATTGGTTTACTTCAAATTATGATTCAGAGTGGTGTTTTAGTTCCTGTAAAAGATCAAAGTCAATTTGGATTTTTTAATCAAATTTTCACAGATATTGGAGATAATCAATCCATTGAAAATCATTTATCAACATACAGTTATCGTCTAAAACAAATGTCCTATTTCTTGAAGAATGCAGACGATAAAACATTATTGTTAGTTGATGAATTTGGGACAGGTTCTGATCCAGAATTGGGTGGAGCTTTGGCCGAAGTTTTCTTTGAAGAATTTTATGAACGTAATTCTTTCGGTGTTTTTACGACGCATTATACAAATATCAAATTGAGCGCAGAAAGTTTGCCAGAAGCGATAAATGCTTGTATGTTGTTTGATAAAAAAACATTGGAACCACTTTATCGTTTGGAAATTGGACAAGCCGGAAGTTCATTTACATTTGAGGTTGCTGAGAAAAATAAAATTCCGTTTCGTTTGATTAATCGTGCGAAGAAAAAAGTTGAACGTGAAAAAGTGAGTTTGGATAAAACTATTTTAAAACTTCAACAAGAAAAATTTGAAATTCAGAAAACAAAAGATCATGTTGAAGAGTTGCGCGAAACAAATCTTGAGCACAACGAAAAATTAGAGCAAACGAATGAAAAAATTCAGCAAAAACTATATGATTTTCAGCAATTATATGATCGCGAGCAAAAACGTTTGAAACTTGGAGAACGTATTTCAGACATGGCGGATTCTTACTTGAAAACGAAAAATAAAAAGCAAATGATTTCGAATTTCTTGAAATTAATTGAAATGGAAAACTCGAAAAAAACGAAAGAAGTTCAACGATTAAAGAAAATTGAAAAGATTGTAGAGAAAGAAGTTAAACGCGAGTTAAAAGAAAATTCAGAAACAATTTCTCAACAAAAAGAAGTCATCGAAAAGAAAGAAAAAGCAGCTACTCAGAAAAAAATTGATGCGTTGAAAGTTGGTGATCGTGTCAAAATTCATGGTTCGTCTAGTGTTGGAACAATTGATAAGATAAAAAAAGAAATTGTTTTTGTAAATTACGGTTTATTTACAACTCAAATCAATGTTAATGAGGTATATAAAATTTAGTTTTTTCGTTTAATTAAAAAGTTTTCAATCTTGTTTGTGGCAAGATGATGACATTAAACACTATTCTTGTTCTTTTATAATAGATGTAACAAATTGAAATAACACATTGAGTGATTGTAAATATATAGTTACTATCAACAATCGAGGAATGATGAATGAAAAAGGTATTTTTTAATTTAAGTTTAAGAATTCTTCAAAAATTTACACAAAAAATTCAGCTATATAAACTGTTAAATCTGGTGTTAATAATATTCCGGTTGAAATTAGCAACTGTAATTATGAAGATGAAATAATCGAAGTTTGTTTTATGCAATACAAATAACACACGATATATAAATTATTTATAAAAGATTAATTACCCAAACTTTATTTCTAAATATTACTAATTGTGCATTCGCACAAACGAATAATAACTGGGGTTGGTTAATTGGAAATTGGGGAGGAATTGGTATTGGAAAACCTGGCGAAGGAAAAGGAACTTTTTCTTTTGGTCATCAATTAAATAACAATATTATTGTCCGAAAAAGTCATTCTGAATATCCTTCACGAGATTCTAAAAAAATGACAGTATATGATGATTTACTGGTTGTTTATTTAGATGAAAATAAAAATTTATCGAAAGCTATTTATTTTGATAACGAAGGTCATATTATCAATTATTCGATTACTTATCCCGAAAAAAAGATTACATTTCTGAGTGAAACAAAACCCAATCAACCCATATTTAGATTGATTTACTCGCTACTCGAAAATAATGAAGTTAACACAGCTTTTGAAATTTCAATGGATGGAAAAAATTTTAATACCTATATCGAAAGAAAAATTAAAAAAATATAAAACGAAAAAGGTTAGTGAATTCACTAACCTTTTTCGTTTTAATATCTTAATCTTTCTCTATGCCTTGTGAACTTATCATTAAATCATAATTATCACAGTCGTTTTTAAATAAAATTTAATTCATTTTAAATAATCATCAACATAATGAATATCATTCTTTAGGGTAAATAATCTTCGTAAATTAGCGTATAAATAAGATAAAAAGGCTGTTGTATTGAATTTCAATAGAATATTAACTCAATAATTATTATTAATCATATATCATAAATATAATTTATAGTATAATCTATATTTGAAATTGAAAATATATGGACAGTTTAAAATATCAGTCTAAATTTGTATCAGTAAAAGAGATAAAAACTATTACAAGTTTTATCACATCGAGAAGTAAAAAACAAAATATAAAAAATTAAAATTATGTCATTAGTAGGAAAAAAAGCGCCTTTATTCACAGCGCCAGCAGTAATTGATGGAGACGAAATCGTAGAAAACTTTTCAATGCCAATCGGAGAGAAAAACATCGTTTTATTCTTCTACCCAAAAGATTTTACATTTGTTTGTCCAACAGAATTACACGCATTCCAAGCTAAATTAGCTGAATTCGAAAAAAGAGATGCTGTTGTAATCGCTGCTTCTTGTGATTCAGAAGAAACTCACTTAGCGTGGTTAAACACTGCAAAAGATAACGGAGGTATCGAAGGTGTTACTTACCCAATCGTTGCTGACTTAGCAAAAACTATCGCTATGGATTACGGAGTTTTAGCTGGTGAGTATGTTTACAATGAAGAAAATGATTCTTTAAAATTTGAAGGAGCTCCAGTTGCTTACCGTGGTACTTTCATCATCGACAAAAATGGTGTTGTTCGTCACGAAACAATCAACGATTTACCATTAGGACGTAACATCGATGAGTATGTACGTTTATTAGATGCAATTTTACACGTTGAGAAATATGGTGAAGTTTGTCCAGCAAACTGGGAAGAAGGAAAAGATGCTATGAACGCTACTAAAGATGGTGTAGCTTCTTACTTAGCTTCTCACTAAAAATAACTTGAAAATCTTTTGATTTTCAAAATTCACGAAGAGGCTGTCTAAAAAATTTGACAGGAGATTTTAACGAATTCATTTTCAATAAAAATCACTAAGCTCAACACTTAGACAGCCTTTTTTATACCCAATTTTTAACTTATAAAAATTAATAAAATGTTTGCAGAATTAGAACAAGATAACTTAGCACAAGTAGTTGCTGATAACAATATAGTAATTGTACAATATGGTGCTGGATGGTGTGGAAACTGCCGTTTAGTAAAACCAAAATTCAAAAAATTAGCGGCTGAATATGAAGGTCAAGCTGAGTTTTTATATGTTGATGCTGAAAAATTAGTAGAATCAAGAAAATTAGCTGAAGTTCCAAATTTACCAACTTTCGCGGTTTTCAAAGGAGGAGAAAATGTAGGACAAGTAACTGCGTCTAAAATTGATGCTGTAAAAGAATTGATCAATGAAGTTGCCGGTATTTAAGAATTTAGCAAAAAACGTTTCTATTGAAGCAATGGAAACAGCTTTAGAAGTTTTGGAAGTTTATGCTGATTCTCCAGCTGTAAAGGAGCCAGAACAAGAAGTAATTGGAGAAATGATTTCTAACATTTGTGGAGCTATGGAAATGAAGCAAATGATGGAAGAAGAAGGATTGGACGAGCGTACTGCTGCCAATACTTTTATGCAACGCGTAATGGGTTCGATTGATAAATAATTTTATCAATTAGTTAGTATAGAAAAAGGATTTCAATTGAAATCCTTTTTTGGTTTTATATAATTAATGTTGAATCCTATAAATAATCTTCAATATCACCCTTACCTTCACGTAAAACCTCTACTCCATCCGTCATATCAACAACAGTAGACGCAATATTATCTCCATAACCACTATCAATGACAGCATCTACAAGCTTCTCCCATTTTTCAAAAATCAATTCAGGATCTGTTGTATATTCTACAATTTCATCTTCATCATAAATAGAAGTTGAAGCAATAGGATTTCCTAATTTTTCGACAATCATTTGCGGAACAGCATGATCTGGAACACGAATACCAACCGTTTTTTTACCTTTGTAAGCAACAGGTAAATTGCGCGATGCATTCATGACAAATGTAAAAGGACCTGGTAAAGCGCGTTTCAAAATTTTGAACGTACTGTTATCAATTGGTAAAGTATATTGTGACAAATGGCTTAAATCATTACAAACAATAGAAAAATGAGATTTTTCAAGTTTAACACCTTTCAATCGAGCAAGTTTCTCCATTGCTTTAATATTCGTAATATCACATCCTAATCCATACACAGTATCGGAAGGATAAATAATTAAACCTCCATTTTGTAAAATCTTAACCACTTGATCAATCGCTTTTTCTTGTGGATTTTCTGGATGAATTCTGATATAATCTGCCATTTGTAAATCTTTATTCAAAGATACGAAATAGTTAACAATTCTTTTCGAAATCTATTCTATCTCCTAACCTTTAGCTAAACCTATTATTTTCTTAACTATTGTGACAAGTACCACAACCAATAATCCTGCAATCAAAGCAATCAAAGCTTCGCTAATCATCATTGGAATTGCTGTAGGTAAATGATGATGAATATAATCGATGTTATGAACAAATATCCCGCCTGAAACCAATAAAAGCGCAACAGTCCCTACAAATCCTAAAATTTTGATCACATATGGTAATGCATCAACCAAAAAATGTCCTAATTTAGAAACAGCTCCTTTGTCGTGTGATGCTTTTATCAGTTTAAAACCTGCATCATCCATACGAACAATTAAGGTTACAATCCCGTAAACACCAATGGTTGCTAAAATTGCAATAAACGAAACTGTAAAAACTTGTGTCAACATTGGTTGTTCCAAAACTGTACTCAATGCAATAATCACAATTTCTATCGAAAGGATAAAGTCCGTAATAATCGCAGATTTCACTTTTGATTTTTCCGAAACTTGCTTCTTATCTTCTACTTTATCTTCATGAATAACTTCTGAACCTTTTTTTGGACGGTGAAAAATAAACTCGATTATTTTCTCTACACCTTCAAAAGCTAAATAAAAACCTCCCAAAATCAAAACATATTTTATCACTTCTGGCATATAATGATTTAGTGTCAAAACAATTGGAACAATGATCAATTTATTGATAAAAGAGCCTTTTGTTATTGCCCATAAAACTGGTATTTCGCGCGAAGATAAAAATCCCGTTGCTTTCTCAGCATTTACAGCCAAATCATCTCCTAAAATCCCTGCTGTTTTACTCGCTGCTACTTTACTTGTAACCGCTACATCATCCATCAATGCTGCAATATCATCTAAAATTGCAAATATTCCTGAAGCCATATTATTGTTATTTTTTGGTTCGTAAAAGTAAAAAAAAATGTCAAATCTTTATAGATTATTTTTATGTTCTTTCGACGATTCATTTCAAGTAAATTGCACTCCAAATTCTGACTATAAACCTGATTAATTTTAAACTAAATTAAGTCCTTTCGGAAACTAATCATTAATTTTAAAGAGAAATATATTAAGCTTATAAAATGGAAAATTCTTTCGGTCAGTTAAAGAAACATATTCAAATTTTCACTTCAATTTCTGAAGAAGAATTTCACGATTCAGTCCAATATTTTGAGAAATTTTCGGTGAAGAAAAAAGAAATGATTCATAAAGCTGGAACAGTTTGTACGTACAATTATTTTATTATTTCTGGATGTATTCGATTATTTTTCATCAATGAAAAAGGTGTAGAACAAACCATTGATTTTGCTATCGAAAATTGGTGGTTGACAGATTTGTTTTCTTACATTAATCAACAAAGTTCTGAGTTTTATATTCAAGCTGTAGAAAATGCAATTATTATGAAAATGAGTAAAACGAACGAAGAAATTTTATGCGAAAAACATCCTATTTTCAATTCGTATTTCAAACAAATTTATCAAAAAGCAAATGCTGCTGCTCAAATGCGTTCCAAATATTTGAAAGAGTTTTCGAAAGAGGAGTTTTATCTTCACTTCAAGAAAAATTTTCCTGAGTTTTTACAACGTGTTCCGCAATATTTATTAGCTTCTTATTTAGGTTTCACACCCGAATATTTAAGCGAAATCCGAAAGAAAGAGTTTTCTTAAACCAGTTTAATTTTATTGAATAAATAATCAACGAACTTTGTAAAAAATTAAGAAATGAAATCACGATTAAACATTCAAAAATTAGAACCAAAAGCTTACGAAGCAATGTATGGTCTAGAGAATTATTTAGCAAATTCTGAATTAGATAAATTACATTTAGAACTTATTAAAATCAAAGCTTCACAAATCAATGGTTGTGCTTTTTGTATTAATATGCACACCAAAGACGCGATGAAATTAGGCGAAACAAATCAACGTATTTTTTTGTTGAATGCGTGGCGAGAAACGACACTTTTTACAGAAGAAGAGCGTGTGATATTGGAGATGACAGAAGAAATTACAAATATTAGTCAACATGGTTTATCAGAAGAAACTTATCAAAAAGCATTAACACTTTTTTCTGAAAATTATATTGCGATTATCATTATTGCAATTACCACGATTAATGCTTGGAATAGAATTGCAATCAGTTCTCATATGACGGTTTAAAATTTTAGCTTCAGAAATCTGAAGCTTTTTTTGTGCTAAAAATCGGCTTTCGGATTAAAATAGTTTATTTTTGAGTCTTGAAGTAAAATTGATATGAATATTTACGATTTAATTGTTGACGATAAGGAAGAAATTTCTTTGAATGATGTTTTTTTAGATGATCAAAATCTTGCTCAAGTAAAACAACTTATCAAAGAACATAGATATATAGAGGAATTGAGTAAATATAATTTACCTGTCAATAATAAAATTTTGTTGCATGGATTTTCAGGTTGTGGAAAAACAACAACTGCAAAAGCAATTGCAAATGAAATCGGAAAACCAATATTGATTTTGAATTTAAGTAATATTGTTTCATCAAGAATTGGTGAAACTTCGCAAAATATTCGAATGCTTTTTGATAAAGCTGCTCGTGAAAAAGCAATTCTATTTTTGGATGAGTTTGACCAAATCGGAAAAGCGCGTGGAAATGATGACAAAGATGTTGGCGAAATGCGTCGTTTAGTGAACACAGTAATTCAATTAATTGATTATTTGCCACAAAATTCGTTGTTGATAGCCGCAACAAATCATCCACATATTATTGATGTTGCATTGTTGAGAAGATTTCAATTAAAAATTGATTTCAAAATGCCAACTTCTGAAATGTTAGATGTTTATTATGATAAACTTTTAAACGATTTACCAAAAGATATTCAATCACTCAAACGAAAATATAACGTTTCATTTGCAGAAGCTAAAGATTATGCACTTACAAACGCAAAAGCATTACTGATTGAAAAATTAGAACGTCAAGCAAATTCTTAAAACCAAAATATGGAAGACGAATTAATTTATTTCAGAGAACTTTTGGACACTGATGTAGCACGACTTTTCGAAATTTATTCGAATGCAAAAGCCATGAAATACCGCGAAACCGCTCCAATGAAAACAATCGAAGATTCGTACAAAATGCTGGAAAGAGATAAAGAAAAAAAGAATTCTGGATATGAATTTCGTTTTGCTGTTATCGAAAAATCTTCTGAAACCTTGATTGGTACTGTGATGTTTCAACCTGTTCACGACAAAGCGATTATTGGCTATTCGATTGATGAACAATTTTGGAACAGAGGTTACGCAACACGAATCATCAATCTGATTTCGAAAGAGTTGAAATCGAGAAAATATATGCTGATTGAAGCTTGGGTGAAAAAAGAAAATATCGCCTCGTCTAAAGCCTTATTAAAAAATAATTTTCAACAGATTTCGCAAACAATTTATCCGAAAAATCATCTTTTTCAATTAAGATTTACTTATTCTTAAGTTTTACTTAAGATAAGTCTTTAAGCATTAATTTCTAAAATCATCGTCCTAATTTTGTAACAGAATAAAATTTCTGGTCATGATTTTTACTATTTTTCTCCTATTTATTGGAGCTATTTTAGCATTTTGGATAAGTGCAATTTGTGGCGGTGGCGCAAGTTTAATCTTAATTCCAATCCTCAATCTTATTATTCCAACTTCGTTAGTCCCTTTTTCGTTAACAATCGGAACATTTACAAGTTCTGCCTCTCGAATAGCGGCTTTCAGAAAATCTGTACATTGGAAAATCTTCTTTTGGTTCGTGCCATTTTCGATTCCAGCAGTTTTAATGGGCGCTTATTTAATCAAATTTATCAACCCAATTTATTTACAAATTATTGTAGCTGTATTATTGATTTCAAATGTTCCACAATTATTTCTAAACAAAAAACAACAAGACAATGAAGAAAAACCTTCACCAAAATATATTTTGGCCATTGTTGGTTTTTTAGCTGGATTCGTTTCTGGAATAACAGGAGCAATAGGTTTATTATTCAATAGATTTTATTTAAAATATGGATTAACAAAAGAAGAAATTATTGCAACGCGAGCTGCCAACGAAATTATACTTCATATCATAAAATTAATCATTTATATTGTTCTTGCTTTATACTCAAAGAACGCATTATTACTTGGATTGACGATTGCAATTGCCTCAATTATTTCTTCTTATACGGTCAAATATATTTTACCTTATTTTAGCGATTTTATTTTCAGAAAAGTTGGCTATGCAGCGATGGTTATTTCTGGAATTACACTTTTTTATACAAGTTCCCAAAAAATCATTCAAGAAGATAAAGTTCAACTTACAACAACAAGTAAAGGTGACGAAAATGAAACCACTTTAAAATGGCGAAACAGCGATTTTGTGATGGAATATTCGTTAGATGGTGAATTTGAGATTGAACGTCCAATTCAACCGAATGAATTACCTAAAAATTTATTAAAGAAATACAATGAAATTTTACCTAATTACGATAAAATCCATCTCGAAAAAGTATTCAGAATTGGAGAAGATAGTTATGAGTTTTATTGTTACAAAGACAATAAACTGACCAAATTTGAACTGAAAGAATAGAAGATTGAACAATTAATTTTTACGAAACATTATTTTTGATAAATTATTCTTAAGTTTAACCAACATTACTATAAAAAATTTATGAATACAAAAGATAATCCCAAACTAATACGAGCTTGGATTTCTTACGACTGGGCAAATTCTGTTCATTCTTTAGTTATTGCCTCTGCTATTTTTCCGGTTTATTACACTTTAATGACCTATGATGCGAACGATCACCCAATTAAATTTTTAGGATTATTACCAGAGTCCGCATTCAATTTTTCATTGGCAATTGCTTTCTTTTTTGTGATTGTTTTGTCTCCTGTTTTATCTTCAATTGCAGATTTAATCGGAAATAAAATAAAATTTCTTCGCTTTTTTTGCTATTTAGGATCTTTCTCATGCATCGGAATGTTTTTCTTTACATCAAGCGATTTAGTTTGGTTAGCTTTATTACTCAATATCACTGCAAGCATAGGTTTTTGGGGAAGTTTAGTTTTTTACAACGCCTATTTACCAGAAATTGTCTCAGACGAAAAAATGGACAAAGTTTCGGCGCAAGGTTATATGTTTGGTTATATTGGTTCTGTCATTTTATTGACGATTTGTTTGGCAATGATACAATTCGCCCCAGAAGAACAACAAGCAATGTTTACTCGAATAAGTTTCTTATTAACAGGAATTTGGTGGTTAGGATTTGGACAAATTGCATTAAGTAAATTACCAAACCACAAATATGATCGCGAAATTCCAAAAGATATCATCAAATCGAGTTTTAGAAATTTAAAACATACCTTCAAAGATCTTAATCAATACAAAAATATTCGTGTTTTTTTGGCTGGATTTTTCTTTTACAGTTTAGCAATGCAAACTATCTTTTTGATGGCGGCAATGTTTGGAAGTTCAGAAATAGGAATGGAATCTTCAGAATTGATTATGACCATTTTATTAATTCAAATTGAAGCTGTTTTAGGTGCATGGTTATTCTCTTTTCTATCAGGAAAAATAGGAAATAAGAAAACCTTATTAATCGGGATTTTTATCTGGATTATTACATGTATTATTGGTTATTTGATTAATAAAAATGATCCTAATGTAAAAACTCAATTTTACGTAATGGCTGCAATGGTTGGTCTTGTAATGGGAGGTTTGCAAGCTTTATCACGTTCTACATACGCCAAATTATTACCAGAAACAGAAGATACTACAACCTATTTTAGCTTTTACGATGTTTTCGAAAAATTTGCCTTATTTTTAGGTTTAGTTATTTATGGATTATTGATTGAATATTCTGGCGGAATGAAAGCTTCGGCACTTGCAATGGGCGTTTCGTTTGCGATTAGTTTCGTTATTTTATTGTTCTATAAAATGGAAAAGAAGTAAAGTCATTTATATCAAATAAAAAAATAAACCCCAATATTTTAAATCAATATTGGGGTTTATTTTTAACAATTTACAATCTTCCTTTTTCCGAACTACTTTTTGATTGTTCTATTGTGAATGATTTTCCGAAATTGTATCGAATTCCAACACGATAATAGCGAGCGGATTGTCCTGTATAAACAAATTTTGTATCGTTACTAAAACTTTGATCTTGCCAAGCTCTATCTTTAAATAGTCTCTCCTTAAACTACTT